>SVRM01000027.1 GCA_015064785.1 Oscillospiraceae bacterium | reverse complement strand
CTGATTTCCGAGAGCAGAATTTCACAGTTGTTCCGTTATCTATCTGACGTTTCTTTATCAACACAAAACGCAGCCGCGCGTCCGCGGTATCGGATCTGCCGTTACTGTTCAGGCTCGGATGTTTTATATGAAAAAAACTTGCCGGTCTCTCTGTACCGAATTAAAGCTTCTGTTTCGTCCAATATTATACCACGAAAACGCCGTTTTGTAAAGTCTCAATTTTTGAGTATCTTCAACAAATAAAGATACCGAATTTTGTGCAATACGACGAAAATCGGTGTTTTCCGACAGCCTGTGGAAAACACCGATGGATTTTTTATGCGTTGGGATCGGCGATGGCGTCCGCAAAGGCGGCAATGTCGCCGGCGCCCATAATCAGAATGAGGTCGCCCTTCTGTGCTGTGGCGCACAGGTGTGCAGCCAGCGCTTCGCGGTCGGGTGCGTAGACGGCATGGGCAATGCGGTCGGCAAGCTGGGAGGAGGAGACACCGTAGGTGTTTGTTTCACGTGCGGCATAGATGTCCGCAAAGTACACCGCGTCGCAGCCATCGAATGCCGTGACAAAATCCTCAAACAGCTCCGCGGTTCTCGAATACGTGTGCGGCTGATAGACACAGATCAGCCTTTGGCAGTTCATGCGGTGTGCGCCTTCCAGCGTCGTGCGGATCTCGGACGGATGATGACCGAAATCGTCGTAGACCGGAACGCGGTTGGGGCAGTTTCGCAGATAGCCCTTGAATTCCATGCGCCGTCCGGCACCGGTGAACGTCGAAAGCCCCTCGCCGATGACCGCAGGTGCCAGTCCGCAGCGGTCGGCGGCGGCGGCACAGGCAAGCGCGTTGAGGACATTGTGCTGACCCGGAACGGAAAGATGCACATGGCAGAACGGTTCTCCGTTGTGCAGTACATGGAATTCCGCACAGCCGTCGGGATAGGTGATGTCCGCAGCCCGGTATTCCGCTCCCGGATTTTCAATGCCGAAGGTCACGCATTCCGCAGAACATCCGCGCACGCTGTCCAGCACGTTTTCGTCGTCGGCATTGACGATGTCCAGACCCTCGCTGCCCGGAATTTCCATATATCTGTGGAAGGATTCCTTGATCTGCTCCAGCGACTTGAAGTAGTCCGGATGGTCCATCTCCTCGTTCAGTACAACGGCAATGCTCGGATGGAAGGACAGAAAGCTGTCCTTGTATTCGCACGCCTCAAAGATGAAGTCCTCGCCGGTTCCGGAATGAAAATCATGACCCAGCTCCGGAATCGGTGCGCCGATCAGAATCGCGGGATCGCGTCCGGCATAGAGGAACAGATGCGACAGCATCGCCGAGGTCGTGGTTTTGCCGTGCATTCCGGCAATGCCGATGCCATGGCGGTAGCCGCGCATCAGAAACGACAGAAAACAGGAGCGGTAAACCAGCGGCAGTCCGTTGCGCTTTGCCTGCGCGTATTCCGGATTGTCCTCGCCGATGGCGGCGTTGTAGATGACCGCGTCACAGCCGGTGATATTGGCAGCATCATGACAATGGTGAACGGTGATGCCCGCCTCCTCCAGCATTTCCGTGTTGCGTGAGACCGCACGGTCGGAGCCGGAGACGCAGTAGCCCTTCTCCTTTGCGATCATCGCAAGCGCACTCATGGACACACCGCCGATGCCGATGAAAAACAGGTGACAGCCCGGGGGAAGCAGCTGTTCCAGTTCCTGTATAGAATGCATAATTATACAATTCTTTGTATATTCCATAAAATATCCCTCCGCGTTGACAGTTTTGCGCATAAATAGTTTAATTGCTTGATATATCGACAGCAATCGTGTTTTTCGTCATAATCCCGTAATAAAATATTCAGAAAATCCTTGCTTTTTCCATGTACAAATTTCACATTTATCGTGTATAATAATAACAGACGCGACAGAAGCATCAAATACATTGAAAGGAAGCCCACCCATGACCATTACTGACATCAAAATCCGAAAGCTTTTTGACGAGGGACCGATGAAAGCGATCGTCTCCGTGACCTTCGATCACGCACTTGCAGTCCATGATATCAAAGTCATTTATGCAAGAGACAAGTTCTTTATCGTGATGCCCAGCCGCAAGAATCCCGACGGTACGTACCGCGATATCGTCCACCCCATCAACGTGGAATTCCGTTCCATGCTGGAATCGGCTGTCATTGAAGCGTACCATGCAGAGCGCATTGCCTACGACAACGGTACCAGTCCGCTGTGCAGACGGGAAGAAGAATACGCCGACGCCATCCTCTGAGCAAACACCGCCGCACAGACAATCGGAGATCTGACATTATGAATCCATCAAAACACATCACAAAAGAGTACCTGTTCTGCTGATATGATCGGCCGGGTACTCTTTTTGCTGTTTTCGTCCCCGTTTTTGATGCTGTCATGGATATTATATCATAAATTCCGCGAAAAATACAGTACCCCGCGCGTTTTTTTCCAATTATTTTCATTTTCGGAAGAAACAGGTACCGACGGGCAGGGAATTGTTCACCCCAACGGGAAAGCGTGCTGAATCATTCTTTTTCTTAATCAATTTTTACAATTTTCTTGTGGTTTGCATGACTTTTTTCTTGACAGCATTTCGCATATATAGTATAATAGGGACAGAACACAATCGTGAAAAGAAAGGACGAATCCTATGAACACAGAAATGCAGAAGCAGAACAACGAAAACACCGCCCCGGCGTCCGAAATCCATGCGGCGGCACAGGCGCTGGTTGCCGAGATTGAAAAGGTCGTCATCGGCAAGCGCCACGAGATTGTCATGCTCGTTACGGCACTGCTCGCCGGCGGACATGTGCTGATTGAGGACGTTCCCGGCGTCGGTAAGACCACGCTTGCGGCGGCACTCGCTGCGGCGGCAGGTCTTCGCTTCAAGCGCGCACAGTTTACCCCCGACGTCATGGCATCCGATATTACCGGCTTCAATATCTATAACCGCCAGACGGAAAACTTTGAGTTCCGCGAAGGTCTGGTCATGACCAACATCCTGCTGGCAGACGAAATCAACCGTGCATCGCCGAAGACCCAGTCCTCACTGCTCGAATCGATGGAAGAAGCAAAAGTAACCGTCGACGGTACCACCTATCCGATTCCCGATCCGTTCTTTGTCATCGCAACACAGAACCCGACCGGCTTTGTCGGTACCTATCCGCTGCCCGAAGCACAGCTGGACCGCTTCACCGTCAAAATCTCCATCGGTTATCCGACCGCCGAGGAGGAAATCAACATCATCCGTGCCAGAAAGTACGAAAATCCGCTGGAAAAGGTCACGGCACAGACCGATGCCGATCAGATCCGCGTTCTCAAGGAAGCTGCGGCGGATGTGTATATGGATGATGCCATTTACGACTATATCGTCCGTCTGGTCGCGGCAACCCGCCGTCACGGCGCACTTGCCCTCGGTGCATCGCCCCGTGCGTCGCTGGCGCTGACCCGTATGGCACAGGCATATGCGCTGATGCATAACCGTACCTATGTCATTCCCGAGGACGTCAACGCGATTTTCGTCAATACGATTGCGCACCGTGTCATGCTCAAGCAGGAGGCAAAGCTCCAGCGCATCACAGCCGAGCAGGTTCTGCGCGATATTCTCCGCGCGGCAGACGTGCCGTTTGTCGGCAAGCGTGAAAAGGACGAGGAAAAGGCATGAACGCTGTCATGGAAAAACAGCGGCGTGCGGAGGAGCGTGCAGGCGAAAAAGCCAGACGCCAGCGGGTAAAGGAAGAAGAAAAGCTGCTCCGCGAAATCCGTCGGCGGGAAAAGCTCTCCCGTCTGAAAACCTATCCGACGTTTTCGCTGACGAAAAATGCCATCTGGTACGGACTGTTCTTTGTGTTTGCCCTTCTGTTCACGCAGGCACTGCGCTCGCCTCTGTCCTCGGTGCTGTTCATTTTCGTCATGCTTCTGCCGCCGCTTCTGGTGCTGTATGTGCTGACATGCCATCTGTTCGTCAGCGAGTCCAATACGGTTGAGGCGGAGACCATCCAGAAGGAAGTGCCGCTGGAATATGAAATTCTGATTGCCAACAACGGTTTTCTGCCGTATCCGTTTGTCGATGCGGACATTCAGTATCCGTCATCGGACGGCGTTCACTGCGAAACGAAGCGCGTATCCTGCTCGCTGGCACCGATGGGAACCTTCCGCATTCTCGACCGCGCCGTGTTCCATTACCGCGGCGGCTATGAAATCGGCATCCGCGATCTCTACGTGTACGACCCGCTGAAGCTCTTCCGCATCCGGATGCAGCGTGACAATCTGCGCCCGGTGTTCGTCATGCCGCGCAGACCGGTGATCGTCACGGACGGCGAAGGTGCCGCATCGGAGGTCAACACGACCGAGGTCCGCAATCTCCGCGGTGCCGACCGTACCGAGCTGACCGAAATCAAGGAATACCGCATGGGCGACGGTCTGCGCGATATCCACTGGAAGCTGTCATCCAAAACGCAGGATCTGATGGTCAAGCATTACGGCATGAACGCCTGCCGTTCTGTGTGCTTTCTGCCGGACCTCGGTGAAAATTACACCGACCCGTACCGCCGCGGACTGTATACCGACGACATCAATCTCTGCTGTGCCGATGCCGTGACGGAAATGACCATCGCGCTGATGCTGTCCACACTGCGCGGCGCCAACAACGTCTGTACGCTGATGTGGTATGAGCGGCGGGCTGCGGAAATCGGCATGGAGGCACTGCTGGGTGCGCATCAGCCCTCCGGGGACAAACCGTCGGAGGATGACGCACCGCACATCGGTTATGCTGCTGAGGTCATGTACAATGAACTGGACTTTGAGCGCGTATACCCATATTTTGCAACGGCAGGACTGCACGATGCATCGCTGTCGCCGGCATCGCTGTGCCGCTTTATGACGGAAACGGAATCCGTCTCCTACTATATCGTCACAAGCCATCTGGATGCGTCTCTTGTCACAACCTTACAGCAGTCCCTGCGCGACTACTCGTCCGTTGTCCTGCTGGGTGGACTCAGCGTATACTACTTCGACCCGATTGCAAAGATCCGGGACCCCGGGGAGCGTGCGCGTCATAACGAGGAAAATGAGCATCTGATCGCACAGATGCGCGCCGCCGGCATTCTGGTGACGGTGTTCAACGAAATCAAATAAATGAGGAATCAATCCATGTCCAAAAAACCCAAAAAATCAAAGCAGGAGGAACAAAAGCCGTCCGGACGTGCGGCGCGTCTTGCCGCAAAACAGAAAAATCTGCGGCATCTGCACCCGGGTCTTCAGACGGTGTCCGGCTGGATGACGCCCGTCGGACTGCTTCTGCGTCTGGTTCCCGCGTATCTGCTGCTGGCCGGTTTGTACCTGTTCACGGACAACGCCTTCGGCTTTGCAACGCCGAAGCTGCTGTTTCTGCCGATGATCGCGCTGGTGCTGCTTCTGCACGGCGCCGCCTGCTGGAACAGAATCGTATCGGTCATCGCGTGGATTCTGACTGCCGGAGCGGGAATTGCGCTGTTCATCGGCGCCAATCCGATTCAGCTTTTGATCAATCTCGGGCGGGGACTGTTCAATTCTGCCATCTCCTATATGATGACCATCGGCTATGGCGTTTTGTACGTCTTTAAGCTCGATTCTCCCCTTGATGCGGAAGCGGAGCTGCACTTTGCAAGAATCGCGTTCGGGATTCTGCAAGTCGCGGCGGCGATCATCGTCGCGCACTGTACTGCAAGGAAAATCCGTGTCTGGCCGATTGCCGTCATCACCGCATTCAGCTACACGCTCGTCTTCCTTTATAATATTTCCACCTCCAAGTGGGGCATTGCGCTGTCGGTTGCCGGCATCTGCGGTCTTCTGTGCATGAAGATGGCAGACAAATATGCCGCACTGCCCAAGCACAGAACCGTCACGGCTGCAGAGCTGGATTCCGATGCGAAAGGTCCGCCAGAGGAAACAGCGCTCCCCGACATCGGCGACATATCGGCGTTTACCGCGGACAAAAAGACCGAAAAGGCATTTTCTCTGCGCGGTTCAGCCGTGGTCGGCTTTTCGGCGGTGCTGTGTACCTTGCTTGCACTGCTTGCCGCCGCCATTCCCGCCTCCCGCGTCAAGGAGCCGTGGAAAACCTACGAAACCATCGATACCGTGATGGAAACGATCCGTGCGTATGAAATGGCGCTGATTACCGGCGAGGATATGCAGATTGCAGACCTTGGCTTAACCGGTGCCGCCGAAATTCTCGACGCACGCTCCTCCATTGCCACCCCGCGCTACTTCACAGGCAAGCCGGTACTGGAGATCCAGTCGAACCTGAATCTGCCGGTCTACCTGCGCTCGTGGGTGTCCTCCACGTTCCTTGATGATAAATGGTATGTTGCCGACGAGGCAACGCGCGACCATTTCAAGGAGCTGTTTCCCGACGGCTTTTCCGCCGAGGACATCACCTACCGCTTTTACCGTAATCTGAACGAAAAGCTCGTCCGCTATAAAACCAAGACCTCGTATGTCAACCACGAGGACGACGGCTTTATGACGACGCTGATTTCGCTCAAAAACCTCGGTGTCGCCGGCAATATCCTGTTTTTGCCGTCGAAGATGAATACCGCGCTGTCTCTGCAGCAGTACGGCTCCATTGAGGAAGCCTATCAGAAGCGCTGGATCAACTATTTTGACGGCATTGCGTATTCCCGTGCCTTCCACAAGGGTGCAAAGTATTCCGCCGTCGCGTTCCTGCCGCTGTATAAGGAGCAGGACTGGTGGCAGACGCTGAACCAGAAGCGCATGGCGTATGACAATTTCATGGATGTCTATATGTATGTCGGCAATGATATTGCAAAGCTGTTTGAAAATGAAGATACGAACGTTTTCGATACCGGATATGATTCGTATTCTCTGCGGAATCTCGCCGAATATTTCCAGTCGCTCGATGCGGCGGGGCAGCAGACCTTTATGGATGAAATCCGTGAGGTCATGCAGTATAACGACTATGTCACCGATTCCGGACTGTATACGTCGCTGACGCAGGATCAGGCGCTCAACGAAAAGCTCCGTCAGCTCGCACTCGAAATCATCTATTCCGAGCCGCTGCCCGAAACGGGTCTGACGGCAAGAATCGACGGTGAGGAACTGGATTTCACCGATATCCTTGCACAGCGTGCGATGCAGTATACCGTCGGCGATACCGTTGCATTTGTGTATGCATCGGATGACGGGGACATCTATCTGGATTACGGAAACGGTGTGACGCTGGAGGAAGGCGATGAAATCGCTTATATGCGCATTCAGGATTCCGATGTTTCCACGGTAACGGATGCCGTTCCGATGGAATGGAAGGAAGACCTTGATGCGCGCGCGGATCAGCTGCTCAATCGGCCCTTCCTTGAAGCCCGCGAGGTGCGCGGCACCGACAATTCGCTGATTGATGTCGAATACGACGTCACCGATGTGGAAGCATTTTCCGCATATCTGCGCGGTCAGGTGGACGGTATGGTGTATGACACGTCGCTTTATTACACCGAATTTGCCCGCCGTATTGCAAAGTACCTGTCCGACAACATGGTCTACACGCTGAACCCGACCCTGCCCGATACCGAGGATACCATGTCATCGGTCGAGCGCTTCCTGTTTGTCACAAAGGAAGGCTACTGCGTGCAGTATGCAACGGCGGCGACCCTGCTTCTGCGTTCCGTCGGTGTCCCGACACGGTATGTCGAGGGCTACATCGCACCGAAGTTTGCACGCAACGAAGCGGAAGACCGCATCGGCAACTACATCTGCAACGTCAAGGACTCCAACGCACATGCGTGGTGTGAAATTTACCTTGAAAATTACGGATGGCTGACCGCAGAGGTCACAACACCGTATTACAGCGAGATGTACGACCCGTATGAAACCGTCAACTATAACCGCGGCGATTCGTCGTCCACGGGCATCACCGAATCCCCCATCGTCGAAGAAATCGAGGAGGAGGAAGAGGAGGATACGCTGTGGGATCTCTACGGCGATCTCATCATCGGTATTGCCATCGGTCTGGCGGTTGTCTCTGCCGCAGCTTACGGTCTGTACCGGTTCCACAAGAGCCGCGAGGCGATGCGCTACCGTCATACGGACATGCTGAGAAAAGCAAAACAGCATCTGACAGAGGAGGACGAACGCGCGGAAATCGCATCGGCACTCTATGACAACCTGCGGAAAACCGCGGCGGTGTTCGATGTCAAGCCGATGACCGGCGAGACCCCGCAGGAATACGCACACCGGCTCGATCAGCGCTTCAAGGTCAAAGGAGAGGATGGCACGAGCGGCGCGGCAGAAGCGGTTTACGCATATATTGCCAAGAACGAGTTCGGCGATGTTCTCATCGATGCGGAGGAGCTGTGGCTGCTGGCTGACTATATTGTCCGTCTTGAGGACGTCATTCGTGCAGAGGTCGGATTCTTCCGCCGCTTCCAGCTGAAGTATCTGCTCGGACTGATGGATTGACAGAAATAACAACCGAGGCTGCTGCAAAGTTTTCCTTGCGGCAGCCTCGGTGATTATTTGGCATTGATTAATCACGCTTTGAGAAAGCGTGATCCCATCCTCCCCACAACTTTTTATATCACCTGAAACAAATAAAACTTCAGATAATCCGTCTCCGGCACCGTCCAGAGAATCGGATGATCCGGCGCCTGCTGACGTGCCTCGATCTGCCGCAGCGTCACGCGGGCATCGTAGGCAGCCTCACGCAGCATCCGGCAGAAAAGCTCTGACGGCATAAAGTGCGAGCAGGACGCTGTTGCAAAATAGCCGCCGCGTGGCAGAAGCTGCAGCGCTTTGCGGTTGATCTCGCGGTAGCCGCCGTAGGCGTTGTTCACGGTACCGGCACTCTTGGTAAAGGCGGGCGGGTCGAGAATAATCATGTCGTACTTGCGCTGTTTCTTTGCGTTCAGTTCGTCCAGATACGCAAAGACATCGGCGCAAATGAAGTCCATGCGTTCAGCAAGACCGTTTTCCTCAGCGTTGCGGCGCGTCATCGCAATCGCATCGGCTGAAATGTCCACTGCGTCAACGTGAGCAGCACCCGCCTTTGCCGCATTCAGCGCAAAGGAGCCGGTGTGCGTGAAGCAGTCAAGCACCGTGCGTCCGCGTGCCAGACGGGCTGCCGCAAGCCGGTTGTACTTCTGGTCAAGGAAAAAGCCGGTCTTCTGTCCGTGCATGAAGTCGACGTGATAGGTAATGCCGTTTTCGCAGATCATCGCTTCCGTCATGGAAGGATGTTCTTCCAGACCGTCGCAGTGATAGAAGCCAACCGTTTCCTCCATGCCCTCCAGCGCCCGGATGGAGACGTTGTTGCGCTCATAAAGTGCTTTGACCGGAGTTCCCATCTCCGCCAGCACACGGACAATGGCAGGGAAGATGATATCCTTGCAAAGCTCGATGCCCAGTGAGAGGGTTTCTGTGACAAGTACATCGCCGAAACGATCGACTGTCAGACCCGGGAACTGATCCGCTTCGCCGAAAATCAGACGGCAGCAGAGGAAATCTGCCGCCGATGCCATGACAGCGCGGCGGTATTCGATGGCGTACCGCACGCGGCGTTCCCAGAAAGCACCGTCAAAGCGGTCGTTGGCATTGGTCGACAGAACACGGATGCGGATCTTGGATGCGGCGTTGAAAAAGCCGGTGCCAAGATACCGTCCGCGGCGGGAGAAGACATCACAGAGTGCGCCGTTTTCCGGAATCCCGGACAGCGCCTTGATGTCGGATTCGTAAACCCAGACGTGACCGGCACGTACACGTGCTTCACAGCGGTCATCGACGGTGGCAAACGGATAGATACGTTCAGACATGGTATAACACCTTTCTTTCAGAGTAGTGTGTGAAAAACGAAAAGAAGGGGGTTGTTGCATTTGGTAAATCATCGTGCAATCGTACAACTCCCTCAGGCAAAAAAGACGCAGAAGCGTCTTTTTTTGACAGCGCCCGGCATCAATCCAGGGATTGATGCGTTAGAGGGAGCCTGATATAAGCCTCCTTCATTGAGGGAGGTGGCACGCCATAGGCGTGACGGAGGGCGTTATTTCCATTTCAGCTGTGCACCGCATCCGGCACAGAACTTTGCCGTCGGAAGATTTGCCGAACGGCAGCGCGGACAGATCAGCGTGTGACGGGCGTCGGGCTGACGGTGCGGCGGTGTGCGGCGGGCGTTTTTCTTCTGCATGTGCGCCGTGGTGTGTGTACGCTTGGGCGTCGGAAATTTGCCGTTGGCAAGACTTGCCATCCGCGCAAATGCCGGCGACATTTTTTCCAGACGCAGGAAGAAATCACGGCTCGGCTCGGAAAATTCCGCCAGACGCATGTAAAGATTGATAAAATAGACCGAGAAAAATGTGTCGACAAAGGCGTACTTGATGCAAAGAACCAGCATCAGCGCGAGGAGAATGCCGAAATATGCGTATCTGGACAGTCCGATCACGCCCATCAGCGAGAACAGCGCAATGCCGAGTGCCGCGGTCAGAACGGCGATGCCGGCGCTCATGCCGATGGCTATGTCGGAGGCGTTCTTGGTCAGATGCTTCCAGTTGATCGCAAAAATCGCACAGCCCTCGGAGGCGCTCAGATACAGCCCCTCGTCGCCGCGGAAGAACGTGTACGCCAGGCAGGCGTGATTCATGTACGCAAGATGAATGCGCAGAAACTGCCGTCCCATCTCGACCATCAGCTTCATGCCGGGAACCTCGCCGATCAGCGATGCGGCACGGGTGAAGGTGGTGTTCAGCTCGGCGACAGAGCCGGAGATCAGCTTTTTGGCGGTGAAATAGTTTTTCGGTGTACGGAAGCGCTGCGTGACCAGATCCTGCGACAGGGATACGGCGTTGCGCGGAATGAAGCCGTCGGCAATGGCGCCGGTGATGATGGCGATGTGACCGGCATCAATGCGGTAGCCGACCGCCTGGTACAGCTTGACGCAGAGGAAGATCGACAGCGCCGCCCAGAAGGGAAGCATAAGATAGGACAGCCACGCCGCGGCAAGTCCCGGCAGCCCGACCATGACGACATACAGAAGCGTTGCAATCAGCGTCATGCCCAGTCCCAGCAGCAGCTTCATCCGGCGGAACGGCGCTGTTGACGAATAGATATCCATTGGTTTCAATGCAAAGAACCTCTCTTATGTATGATTTCTTTGGAAAATACGGGTGAATTTTTAATATGAATATAATTATTATATCAAAAAATCACCGAAAAATCAAGAGGTTTTGCGCATTTTAGGTACGCAGACAGCCGTTTTGAATATCAAATCCGCAAAAAGTTACGGTTTCTTCATGGTTTTGTAACAGCAAGTGCGGCAAGCATGGCACGGACAACCGCATCCGGGGAGGAATACGCATCGCCGTAGTAATTGATATAGAGCAGTCGTTTTCCCCATTGGATCAGCACCGTCGGGAATCGTGCGGTGTAGGTATAGACCTCAGGGGCGTCCGATACGGCAGCAATGCTGTCGCGCAGTTCTTGGGAGAGGGTACGGTATCCGCCGAAATGCTTGTCGTGCTCATCGGAATACCGGTACTGTCTGACGAGCAGGGCGGTAAATTTTTCCGATACCGTTTCGATATAGCGCACCGTCAGACCGCCGCTGACCGATGTTCCGTCCGGGTGCGTAATGGTTCCGTTCTGCAATACCTGCAAATGCACGGGAATGCATAGATCCTTTCGCTGTCGGATTTCGTTTGTCCAATCCATGGAAGAATAGGAAAATGTGCTGTCCGGGTATAGATCCTGCATCAGCGCAAATGGCAGACGGTCTTCGCTGCCGGGGAGGTCGACGGTGTTTTTCTCATCTGCCGCCTGCAAAAATGATGCAAAGCCGGAGAGCAGCCATGCGCCGATCAGAAGAAAGCTGGCGATGAATGCCATTCTGCGGGGCCATGCGCGGCTGTGCCAGTTGCGCTCTGTGCGTACCTCCTCCTGCTCGGACGGTGAGACAGGTTCGCCGCGTGCGGCACGCTGGAGACGGCGGCAGAAGGTGTGAAGCGAAACGACATGCTCCACCCCAAGATACAGCGCCCATAGAATGATGACAGCCGACAGAAGGCGGCTGTACAGTCCCACGCCGAGTACCGCATCCAGAAGCGCGTCACCATCAAACATCATTTTGATCCAGATCATTGCTAAAATGACAATCCAGATCAGCGAACCGAGTGCGCGCCGCCGTACTTTTTTGTATGCCGCGGCGTGCAGGGCAGGGTCGGTGTGCAGCTCCGGGATGTCTTCCGCCGCATCATCGGGAGAACGGTAAACCGCAAAGTCTCCCCAGATGCCGACAAGCTCCCAGCCGGCGGCGGCACAGATGCGCTGCTTTTCTTCTTCCACGCCGCCGTCGTCAAACATCGTTGCGGGTTTTGCGATATCGAACCGGTAGCGATACCGCCGTGCCTCGCCGCGCTCGAAAAACGCAAGTCCGGCAAAGATGAAATCCGGTTCCGGATGGAGTCCCGCCGCACTCATGTCTGACAGCCAGCTTTGTGCGGCGTTGATCTCATACGGTCTGCAGGGCGGGATCTGAATTCTGTGCAGCTTCACGGGCATACCTCATATCTGATGAAAATACGGCATCTGCATCGCTGATGCAGCGGCGCAGTCGGTCATATTCCCGCTCACACGCCGCCGCACCGGCATCGGTCAGACGGTAGAGCCGCATCCGTCCGACAGCAGATGTGTCGTCAACTTCCTCAATATACCCCGCATCCCGGAATTTTCCGAGTACCGTGTACAGGGTTGCCGGACCGATTTCCACAGAACCGCCGCCGATTTCGGCAATCCGTGCGGCAATTTCCGTTCCGCAGAGTGCTGACATCCCGCGCAAAGAAAGCAGGACATAAAACATGGATTCTGTCAGGGTACCAAGTGATTTTTTCGGCACTGGAGATGCCTCCTTTCCTTGATATCGTGTTATGATATCGACTAACGATATTATATCATATCGAATCTCATTTGTCAATAGGTATCAAAAAAGGATAGCTGCAAAACGATTTTTGCAGCTATCCGGGTCGATCGGATTATGAATTTTGAGCGGTATACCGATACTGATACCGTTCTCCCGGCGCGGCATCACCAAACTGATAGAAATCAAGAATGTCAACCTCGCCTGATTCGTTTTCAAGAAGATTGTTGTCTGCCCACTTGAAGCGCAGAACAAAGTCATCGCCTGTGATGCCGAGTGCTGTTTTCGGAATACAGACCTGCAAAACCTTGCCCGTGACCGCATAATCGACCTCGCCGACCTGCTCCCAGTTCCAGCCGCCGCGGGAGCGTTCCAGTACACCTGCCGTTTCTCGGTTCAGAATGTACGCATAGCCCTCCCATGCATCCGCGTCCTCCGCCGTGTTCAGCAGCAGACGCATCCATGCACCCTCGGTGTCGGGTGTGATGTTCTCGGCGCATTCGACATAGAAATAGAGCTTGTCCGCATCGTGTGCCGCGCGGGCAAGCACAATGTCGTTGCGTCCTGTCGTGTTTTCGTAGTGTGTGCCGATGTAGCCGTCGGCATTCCGGTCAAGGGTATCGCCGATATAATCGTAGTAGACGGCGGGAACGGAATCCCACTGGGAGAGATCGCCGTGAATGTCAATCGTGATCTGTTCTGCGGAAACCGGTGCCGTCTCACAGCCCTTGAAGCGTCTGATGTAGGAGACCATCTGATTGTAATAGTGATCCTGTAAAATGCCGGCGGACGGTTCGATGTCGCGGCTGTTGGTCACGTCAAACTGATCGGGGAAGGCGTTTTTGACACCCTGCCACTCCTCAACGCGGCTGGCAATCCATTCGTTCCAGCCGGTGATGAAAATGAACTCCGGATCGACCTCCAGCGCATATGCAAACTGCTCGGCGAAGTTGGCCCCCCACAGCACCGCATCCTCGCGCGTATCGTAGCCCTCCGAGGTGTAGGTGCGTCCGAAGACACCCTCGCCGTTCATCGCGGTAAGTCCTGCCTCGGCGGAATGGTTCTGGGCAACGCCGACGGTCATCTGCTCCGGCGTGCCGTCCTTGTTGTAATAGACCTGCTGCGGATAAACGGACAGCCAGCCCCAGTGGTTTTTGTGCGACGAGCCTGCGGTATACGACGGCTGACCCGGGCGGAAGGTGAAGAAATCGTAGATCTCGCCCTGCAGCGGATCGTTGCGGTCAAGGTCATCGGGATACGCCATAATCAGCGGCTTGCCTTTCCAGTAGAACCACAGATCCTGATACCTGGACTCGCGGTAGATGTCCAGATACAGATTTTCCAGCTGAATGTTCGTGTTTTCACCTGCCGAGAACGGAAGCAGGAACGCAATCTGCGGCGTTTTGACACCATCGGCACGCGCTTCGGCGAACGTTTCCAGAAGCGCAATGTAAGACGAACGCCATGTCTGCGTGCCGTTGGTGTTATCGAATATGATAACATCGACACCGGCATCGGCAAGCAGCTCGGCATGATGGCGCAGAACCCACTTGTCCACGGTCGTGTAATAGCCGTACAGCGGCTCGTCCCAGTGGTTGGACTGACCGAGATTGCCCCAGACGGGATGATTAACGTCATTTTTCGCCTCGGGATATTCCGCCATGATTGCGGTGTTGTTGTTGGCCTCATTGGAGGAGCCGATGACCGCGTGCCAGGTCCAGTAGAACAGACCGACAAAGCGGTCCTCACGCAGATCCCCTGTTTCCTCGCTCGTCGGCAGAACGCGCCCCAGCCCGTCTGTCGCATCCCACGAGGACGGTGCGGCATCACGGACATTGAGAATGTGATCGTCCGGATAAACAACGGGATCAGGTGTTTTGACGACCTTTGACAGATCGACCTGCGAGGAGCACGGGGAGAACGGCTGCTCCGGCGTCATTGTGAAATGGATCGATGCCTGAAATTCGCCCGGGAATTCCTGCCCGTTCTTGTAGACCAGACCGCCTGACACGTCAGAGAAGAAGTTCCAGACGCCGACGGCCTGCTCGGTGTCGCTGATCAGCAGAATATATTCGCCTGCAGGCTGTTCGCCAAACGCAAAGTCAAGCTCGGCGTTGTCGGGATAGTCGATGTATTCCTCGGACGCGAGTGCTGTGCCGGAAACGGTGATATCGTAGTTTTTGTCCCATGCATACAGCGTAAAGCGCATGGTACCGATGTCATCCGACCAGGACGGACAGCAGACTGTCAGCCGGTCAAACGGCGCACCCACGGAAAAGCGGAATCCGGCGGTTTCGCCTTTTGGAACCTGCAAGGCTTCCTTTTCGACGGCGGCATTGTACATGTCGCGGTAGGTCGGTGTCCGGCTCTTGATTCCTGCGGGAAGCGTTTCCGCCTCTGTTTCGGCGGTGATGGTCGGTACGGTATCGGCGGTATCGGTGCCGGACGGCGTACCGGGGTCTGTCTGACATGCCGTGAAGCACAGACAGCAGAGCAGCGTCAGAAGCAGGATTTTCAGTAGAATGTTTTTTATTCGCATGGTGTATACCTCCGGGATGGATTCTGTGATATCCATATTATACCACGAATGGATTGCAAGTGCAAGAGCAGACGGAAAATTCCCCGGATACCCGCGTTTTTCGGTGGGAAATACTTGACAGGGAATGCCGGATATGGTATGATGGATGCAGAAAAATCTGTCGGATGAAGGAGCGATATGCCATGATGACCACAGCCGAAATCAAAACCGCCGCATTTGAAAACGGGCGCAATGGACGCAAATGGGAAGAACGCCATTATCTTTATCACAAGGGATTTCTCGAAACCCGCGGGGAGCAGTTTCATAACCTGCGCCGCGCAAAAATGGATGCGTATATGTTTGACCACTACACCGTGGAGGTCAGCGACTTTGATCTGCTCGTCGGACGGTATTCGCTTGCCTATTCCATGACAGAGGAGCAGCGTGCCGAGGTGGAAGCTGCACGGCAGATCATCGATACCGTCGGCGAGTATGCCTCGGGCGCAAAGACCGCCTCCACCGGACACCGTGTCATCGACTATGAACTGCTGCTTCATGAGGGCGTCGAGGGTGTGCTTGCCCGCGTCAGAGAACACCGCGCCGCACTTGATCTGCACGACCCCGATATGCACGCAAAGGACATCACCTATCAGGCGATGGAAACCTCGCTTGCAGGCTTGATCCGCTTCGGTCAGCGAACCTCGGAGACGCTCGCCGCCTATGCCGCGCAGACCGGGGACGCAGAACGCCGTGCACAGCTGGAGGTTTTGTCCGATATGTTCACACGCATCCCGGCAAAGCCCGCAAGTACCTTTTATGAGGCAATCCAGAGTATGTGGTTTGTCCAGTTTGCGCTGGCGCTGATTGATGATATCACATTAACCGGACATCCCGACCGCTATCTGTATCCGTATTACACTGCCGACATCGCCGCCGGACGCATCACACGGGACTTTGCGATGCAGTTAATCGAACAGTTATACTTCAAGCACAATGAGCTTTACGATTCCTGGCCGGCATCGCTGATGGTCGGCGGTGTGGATCGCGCGGGAAAACCCGTCTGGAATGCGCTGACCTATATGTGCATTGAGGCCATCCGTACCACGGGACTCATCAATCCGTCGGTGTCTGTCTGCTATACCGAGGATATGCCCCAAGATTTGCTGCGTTTGTGCATGGAGATCATCGCACAGGGCTATACCCGTCCCGCCATCTTCAACGACCGTGTGGTTCAGCGCGGACTGCTGGATGCCGGGGTATCGGCGGAGGATGCACGGGAGTATATCCACTCCACCTGCGTTGAAATCACGCCCGTTGCCGCCGCCAACATCCTCGTCGCGACACCGTATGTCAACCTGTGCAAGGCATTTGAATATATCCTTTATGAAAAGCAGAAGCCCTATACCGTCGGGATTCTGAAGGCGCTCGGTCCCGGCTGGGGCGGTGTGCAGCAGAATCCCTATCTGGCACATGATGTCGATTTTTCGCTTGACGATCTTGACACGTGGGACAAATTCCTTTCGCTGTTCAAGACTGTTATCGCGGAGATCATCGCATCGCACGTCGGTGGTGTGCTGTGGCTGACGGAGATGCGCCGCAGATACACGGCATCGCCTTTGGCAAGTGCGTTTCTGAACGACTGTATCGCAAGCGGCACCGATGCCGGCGCCGGCGGTGCAAGATATAACTTCAATTACCCGAATTTCCCCGGCATCATCAATGTCATTGACTCGCTGTCGTCGATCCGTCAGCTGGTATACGAGGAAAAGCGGCTCACCCTGCGTGATCTTGCGCGGATGTGCCGAACCGACTTTGCAGACGATGAGGCAATGCGCCAATATATCCTCAACCGTACGGCAAAATTCGGCAACAACGAAGAATCGGTGGACGCGCTTGCGGTCGAGATGTATAATTTTGTTGACAGCGAGGTCAAAAAATACACCTCGTCCATCGGCGGCACGACGCATCCGAGCTACTTTGCCTATGTTGTCCACGGACAGATGGGATACATCACCGATGCCACGCCCGACGGACGTCATGCGGGAATGGCGTTGTCCGAGCATCTGGGGGCTGTCGGCGGTATGGACAAAAACGGTCCGACGGCGGTCATGCACTCGATTGCCAAGCTCGATCAGAGCAAGGGCATTGGCGGCATTGCGACCAACTACCGTTTTGCAAAGAATTTTATCACAACACCAAATGGCAACGCCGCGGTGTGCAGCTTCATTCGTACCTTTATGGACAACGACTGCTTTGAAATTCAGTTCAATGTCATTGACAAAAAGGATCTGCTCGACGCAAGAGAACATCCCGAAAACTACCGTACACTGCTTGTCCGTGTTGCGGGATATTCCGATTACTTTGTCAATCTGGCGGAAAACGTCAAGGATGAGGTCATTGCAAGAACGGAGAATGGCGGTGTATAACGGGGCTGGGGTTGTTGCAAGTTGAAAACTTGCGGCAACCCGGGGTCACGAAGTGACCCGAATTTCCCGGTTTTCATGCCGACCCGCAGTCTGACTGCGGGTCTTCGCATATGAAAATGCCCCTCGGATGAGGGGCAAGGGAGAACTTCCGGACTGCATTCATGCAGTCCCTTGGGCTGAGGCACGTAAGTGCAACAGCCCGACCTCCGAGTGATATATTTCCGCATACGCGGAAATGTGATATCTGCCTTTGGCAGGTGATATTCGCTTACGCGAGTGATATATTTCGCCCAGCGGGCGAAATGTGAAAGAAACAAAAGAAAGAATTGCCGTTTCGTACTTGCAGGACAGGTATGAAACGGCAGTATGATTGTCGGAATATCACAGCTCGGTCAACCGTACCATCGCCTCGGTATTGACAGTCCCATCGGACTGACGTACCGTGCGGAAGTAATAAATTCCGTTTTCATCGGGTGCTTCTGTACGGAGTACGGAGATCGTCTCCCCGAGCGGCGCTTCTTTCTGGAAGGCAATGGAGAGGGCGGCAATCCGTTTTCCCTCGATGGGAAGATGATCGCAGTACAGATCACAGTAATGCGTGTTGTTCAGATGACGGTTGGTGTCGATGTCGGAATAGCGCACGGTCTTCTCGCCGACGGGTATCAGCGGAGCATCCTTTGGAATCCGGAAGCGCAGGGGCAGGGAGGTGGTCATCGTTTCGTCGCGGGCGAACGGAATGTCGATGTCCTCCACGCGCAGAAGACGCTGGTTTTTGTAATCGAGAAATGCCCACTGTGATGCGGCACGTGCGGCAATACGGGTATCACTGTCACCGCAGAAAATCTCAAAATGACGGTCAAACGCGGCACCCCGGCTGGACGAGCACGGCCATGTGGTACAGCGCACCGTCTCAAAGGTATGCACCGGTGTCGGGAAGTCAATGGAAATGCGGCTTAAAATGAATGCGCGTCCCAGAGACAGCAGGGTATCAAGGTTCGGACCGAGCGCCTCCAGCTGACGTGTGGCGGATTCCTGCATGAACCGCATCAGATCGGCCGCACGGCAGATACGGCCTGCATCGGACATATGAACCATAACATCACCCTCATAGGTGAAACGGGGAAAAATGGACATCTGGATGTCTCCTTTGCAGAGGTTTTTCCTCATTATACCATGAAAATATAAAAAAAGTATGACCAAACCGCAAAAAAAATCCGTCTCCTGCCACGTGGAGACGGATTTGCTGTTCACTTAAATGAACATCATGTTATTTTTGGGGGAATCTCAGTGCTTTCTTGCCTTGAGAACAACAGCAGCGGCTGCGAGCAGCAGAACGGATGCTGCAACGAGACCGGTATCAGCGGTGGTCGGTGCTGCGGGAGCATCGGTTTCGCCGCCTTCTGCGGGAACTTCGGGAACTTCCGGTTCAACGGGAGCCGGGAAGTTGATTTCAGAGGAAACGAGGACTGCGTCCGGACCCTGGTCAGCCATGTAGATCTTGTTGCCGATCATACCGAGCTGCGTGAAGTTGTTTGCGTTGTCGTAACCGATGACGGTAACGGGGGACAGATCCTGCTGGTTGAGGATGTGGAGCTTGGAGTCAGCGCCTTCATAGGTACAGGTTGCGAGATAACCGTTGCCGAGGATCGCAACGCCGAAGCATTCAGAAACGGATGCCTGACCGACGATACCGGTACCGTCAGCGGAAACCTTGAAAATGGTATCGCCCTTGGAGCCGACACCGGTCGTAGCGCAGATATAAATGTATCCCTGTTCGTCGATTGCAATATTGTTGGCATCCTGCATACCAAAGCCGGAGGTCAGATCAAGATAACCGCCGCCGGAGGAGAAGCCGTCAGAACCGAATGCGTTGAAGACTGTGGGGTTGTTGACATCGGTAACATCGTAGCAGTACAGTCTGTCGGATTCGTAGTTGGTGATGAAGTACAGGTAGTACTTGCCGTTGACTTCACGGACACAAGCACCGTTGACACCGACCTTGCCTTCGATTTCAATCTTGACCCACTTGATTTCAGCCAGACCGTCCTGAGAGCAGATTGCAAAGTAAACAGCACCGTTGTTGGCCTTGTTTGCAACGCCCATGTAGACGTATCCACGGTCATCGGCAGCGAGCGCCTTGATGTATGCGCCGGGATCTTCGGACGGGTCAAACTGGTAGGTGCAAACGGGATCGCCGGTCGCAGCGTCGAACTGGTAAACGGTGGGTGTACCGCTGTTGAGCAGACCGCCGTAGTAGTACTTGCCGTTGGGGTCAACCGCAAATGCACGCAGCTGGACTGCATCGAGCGTACCCTGTTCATACAGAGCAAATTCGGAAAGGGTAAGATTTGCGAAGACATCGTCATATTCACCTGCATTGACCGCACACGCAGCGATCATCATGACAGCGAGAACGAGTGTCATCAGCTTGAACATTTTTTTTCATGATAAAATCTCCTTTGTTGAATTTTGACACTTCAATGTGGCGTGGAGTGTCCTGTTACTGTATATTGTAGCGCAAAACTTTTTGTTTGTCAATATGATTATTAAAAATTATCATAAAAACAATCGGAGATCGGTGTTTTGTGAATTCAGTATGCTTCAATGTTGACGCGCCGTACAATCGGCACACCCTCATCCGCATCCAGTCCGAGAAACCGCGATGCGGCACGCGCAAAGTCCTGCGGCTCGTCGCTGACATAGAAGTCGGCTGAGCCGGTCGTATCGGAATCGGTGTGCAGACCGTATTCGGTCAGAAGCGCGGACAGGCTGTGTGCGGCCTCGCGTCCCGTGTCAATCAGCGTGACGCCCGGCAGCACACGGGAGATGACCGGTGCCAGCAGCGGATAGTGCGTACAGCCGAGAATCAGCGTATCGGCGCCGCTTTCCAGAATCGGTGCGAGATACCGTTCGGCGGTCAGATACGGAATCGGATCGTTGGGATCGACAAAGCCGTTTTCCACGAGCGGAACGAACAGCGCACATGCCTGACTTGTCACATGCAGATCGGGCTTCGCTGCCAGCAGTGCGCGTTCATATGCGCCGGACGCAATGGTGGAAGGTGTTGCGATGACACCGATTCTGCCGTTTTGGGTGGCACGGACGGCGGCTTCGGCGGCGGGATCGATGACCCCGATGATCGGAACGGTACCTGCGGCACGCAGATCGTCCAGCGCGTTTGCCGAGACGGTGCCGCAGGCGACCACAACCGCCTTGCAGTCTGCATGGGACAGCAGAAAACGGATGTCCTGGGATGCGTAATGGCGGATGGTTTCGCGGGAACGTGTTCCGTAGGGGACGCGGCCGGTGTCGCCGAAGTACACAAGCGATTCGTGCGGGAGCAGGGCGCGGATCTCACGGACAGCGGAAAGACCGCCCAGACCGCTGTCGAATACGCCGATGGGATGGTCACCGCAGGCGCGGCAGCAGATTTCATGCGTCATCGGTTATTTCCCCGCTTCTTCTGCCAGTGCGATCAGATCATCCAGCAGCTCGGGAATGGATTTGCCCATGTGATTCCACAGCTTTGGGTACATGGAAATCGAGGTAAAGCCGGGAAGCGTGTTGATTTCGTTGAAAATGATGCGCTCGTCGGCCGTGACAAAGAAGTCGACGCGGGAAAGACCGCGGCAGCCGAGGATTTCGTAAATTCTGACCGCATAGCCGCGGACTGCCTCCAGTGCCGCATCGGAAATCCGCGCGGGAATGTAGTCGGAGGAGGTGTCGGTGATGTATTTTGCGTCGTAGTCGTAGAAGTCGGCGCCGGCATTGATCTCGCCGGGAATCGATGCCGCGGGATGCTCGTTGCCAAGCACCGCACATTCGACCTCGCGTCCGACGATGCATTCCTCGACCAGCACCTTGTCGTCATACGACGCGGCAAGGGTGAGCGCGGCGCGCAGTGCCTCACGGTCATCGGCCTTGGAAACACCGATGGACGAGCCTGCGTTTGCCGGTTTGACAAACAGCGGATAGGCACTGACACCCTCTGCTTCGTCACAGGCACCCGCGGGATCGTCTGCGATGCGGGACTTGGTCAGCACGGCGCATTTTGCCTGCGGAATGCCGAAATTGTTGAGAATGAGCTTGGTGAAGACCTTATCCATGGCGACGGCGGAGGCGGCGGTGTGCGGACCGACATACGGAATACCGGTCATGGACAGAAGCCCCTGCATGGTACCGTCCTCGCAGTAGGCGCCGTGTACCATCGGGATGACTGCGTCAATGGCGATGGTATCGAAGGTATTCGCCGCATCGCGCTCGATGTACAGATTCCGGTCGCCGTAAGAGGAGGAGAGCATGGCGCGGCGCAGATGGGAGGCGTCGGTATGCCATGTGTCGGTCAGAATCTGTTCCTGTGTGCCGGTGTAGTGATACCAGCGTCCGTCTTCGGTGATGCCGACGCAGACGACGTTGTATTTTTCCGCATCCAGCGCATCAAGCACGGTGCAGACGGAGCGGAGGGAAACCTTGTATTCGGTGGATTTTCCGCCGAACAGACAGAGAATTGTTTTTTTCATAATGCGTCCTTTCGATTGCGGGATTCCATGGCAGGATATGCATCCTGCGGCAGATGTATGACAGAAATGTCCGATGCGCAGAGATGCCGTCCCGGCAATGTGCGGTTGGGAACGGCACGCGAGAGACGGCATACGGTGTTGGATTGAAGTTAGGCTTTGGGATGCGGCTTGATGACAGCAACGCGGTCGTTGCCGTCGTAGTCGCGGCGAATGATGCAGGTGCAGTCGTATTCCTGTGCAAGCGCACGGATGGCACGCTTCTGATCGTAGCCGATCTCGAAGATGATGCATCCGCCCTCGGCAAGATATCCGAGATAACCTGCCAGAATGGCGCGGTAGAAGCGCAGACCGTCCTCACCGCCGTCAAGGGCTGTACGCGGCTCCATCTGCACCTGAACATCGAGCGTATCGATGACGGCAGAGGAGATGTAGGGCGGATTTGCGGTAATGACCGCGGGTGCGGGCGTGTTCTGCGGGATGTCACCGAGCAGAACGTCACCGCGGACAAGGGTGAATCGGTTGCCGATGGCATCCGCAAATTTTGTCATGTTGCGTTCTGCGGCTGCGGCGGCAGACGGATACAGCTCCACACCAAAGGCAGCCGGAACATCCTGCCGCTGAAGCAGCACGGAAATCGGCACGCAGGCGGAACCGGTGCAGAGGTCCCAGAGAATACCGCCGGCAGGCAGCCGGGAGGTCGCCTCCTCGACCAGCACTTCGGTGTCGGCGCGCGGAATCAGACAGCCGGGCGCACAGTAGAAGTCCTCGCCGCAGAAGGGCGAAATGCCGAGCAGATAGGCAAGCGGAATGCCCTCTCCGCGTCCCTTTGCCGCCGCAATACAGCGCACAGCATGGGTTTCGTCGGCTTCCTCAGCACCGCGGAGCAGCACGGCGGCGCGGTCAAGACCTGCAACCAGACGCAGAATCTCGTCGGCTTCGTAAACGGTATCAATGGGTAATCCGGTCAGACGGCCGGCTTCGGATAATGTCGCACGCAGGGTGCGTCTCAGTTCAGCGTAAGTCATATTGTTTTACTGTATGGCGGAAGCGGTATCCGCATCGGTTTCGGTGGTTTTGTCAGATTCTTCGGTTTCCTCGGGCTTTTGGCCGACAATGCGGTAGCTCTCACCCGGGACGGCGTAGGTTTCAAAGTCGGGGTATTCGTCGCGGAGCGTGTACTTGACCGCGGCAATGGCGATCTCAATCTGATCGTCATCCGGCTCCTTTGTGGTCATGCGCTGCATCCACAGACCCGGTGCCGACAGAATCTTTGTAAAGAGGTTGTCGTGCTTGCCGGCGTACATGATGAATTCAAAGGACAGACCGACAATCAGCGGCAGCATCGGCAGCTTGATCAGCAGACGCATCCACAGCGTGTCCCATGTAATAAAGGAAGCGAAAATGATCGATACGATCAGTACGACGAAGATGAAGCTGGTGCCGCAGCGCGGATGGAATCGCTTCTGTGCGCGGACGTTTTCAACGGTCAGCTCCAGCCCCTGCTCGTAGCAGAAAATCGTCTTGTGTTCTGCTCCGTGGTACTGGAAGGTACGCCGGATGTCGCCCATGAACGAAACCGCCCAGACATACAGGACAAAAATGCCGATGCGCATACAGCCCTCAATGACATTTTTGAACCAGCCGAGGTTTCCGCCCGTCAGCGCGTCAAGACCCTTGGTGGCGAGCATCGGCAGGTAGAAGAACAGACCGAAGCCGAGCGCTACGCCGAGGACGGCAGCGATGACCATCACGAAGTCCATGATGCTTTTTCCGAATGTCTTCTCCAGCCACTTTTCAAACTTTGTCGGCTCCTCGTCCTCCAGTCCCAGAGCATCGGCGGAAACACCGAGGACCTTGTAGGAGAGAATAAAGCTCTCGACCATGTTGATGATGCCGCGGATGATCGGCAGACGCAGCAGCTTGTGCTTGTCGCGGACGGTGGTGTACGTGTGATCGGAGATGCGGATTTTTTTATCCTGCTGGCGGAGTGCAATCGAATATTTGCCGCCCGCCTTCATCATAATGCCTTCCAGAACCGCCTCGCCGCCGATCTTGCCGCGTCTGCACGCCAGCGGATCGTCACAGGCATTCTGTCCGGCTGTTTTTTTGGTATTGTTTGCCATGGTATCTGTTATCACGACTGTATGACAGAGGTGATCTCCTTTCTTTCTCTGCTCCCGGAAACCGGGAATCTATGAGTATCTAATATTATAGCAGATATTTTTCATAAAAGAAAGAGTTTTTCAAAAGAATTCACAATTTCCTCGCAATTTGTGCATAGGATGAAAACAATTTCGGTGCGGCGGTCTGCTCCATTGTCCCCGGCACAAAAAATTCACATCTCGTATATTGAAAAATTTGCGTGATTGTATTATAATAATGGATATGCGGAAGCGATACCCTGCGTATCCTTCTGTACAGGAAACACAAAAGGAGAGAATGCCATGCTTCCTTCCCTCAGAAATTTTGCGATCACGTTTATTGTATCGCTGTTCATATTTGCGGCACTTGCGTTTTTCCTCGCCGACTTTGCCATGGAAAACTTCAGCGGCGGCTTTGCGTCCGAAACAGAGGCGGAAACGGAAACGGCAGAGGAAACCGTCGGTGTCTTCAACCCGTTTGAGAACACCGAGGAAAATGTGACCACCACCATCCAGGGAACGTCCTTCAACTTCATTCTCGTGGGTCTGGATTACCAGCGGGATGTGTTTGACGACTACCACGAATCCATGTCCGAGTACCTGTCAAAGGCGCTGGCCGGCGTACAGGACGACGGCGTTGCGCAGATGCTGACATACGAAATGAAGCGCGACATCTCGGCGGACGCGATTCTGGTCGGGCGCGTGGATAAGGAGGATCACCGCCTTGTCCTGACGGCGCTGTCCGGAAATACCCGCGTGTTTGTCGACGGCGTACATACCTCGCTCGGCTCTGTCTTTGTGGATAAGGGTCTGGAATTTTTCATCGGCAAGGTTAGCGCCATGACCGGCTTTGCGTTTGATTATTACGGTGTGGTCAGCATTCCGACAATGGAATCCATCATCGACAATCTCGGCGGACTTTCCTTCAAGGTTCCGTGCGACATGGAATACGAGGATCCGGTGGAGGGTCTGACCATTTCCTTCAAGGCCGGCTCCCAGTGGCTGTCCGGCGCGGAGGCCATGCAGGTTCTGCGCTATGCCGACTATGAAAACCGCGATATTTCCCGTATGGCGGTTCTGCGCGAAATGGCAGCTTCCATGCTGACCTCGATCAATAAAATCACGACGCTTGCCAATGCGCCGGATCTGTATAAGAATCTCAAGAACGGCATTTCGACCAACCTGAGACTGGCGGATTTTACCGATAACCTCGATCTGATCTTCCGCATCGGCGATTTTGAGGTCGTCAACTATGAATATCCCGGAAGAATGACGGTCGATAACGGTGATCCGATGTTTGTTCCGGACACCGCAAAGGCACTTGCCGCTCTGCTCCAGTACCGCTCATAAATAGAGGGAAACCGATATGGTCAATCATGTTTTCTTTTCTTTGGAACAGCTTGCATCCATCCGACAGCGTGCGGAGCAGGATGCGCATGTCCGTACACTTGTCGACGCCGTGCTGCTGGATGCCGAAACGACCATGGCAGTCGGTGCGCTTGCGTTTGCCTACTACTATACCGGCGGTGGGGATTACCTTGCCCGTGCGCGGAAGCAGCTGATCGCGGTACTGGATGACCCGCGCTGGGAAAGCGGCGATTTCCCGCGCACGGACCTCAGAACGGCATCGCTGTGTGAGCAGATGGCGGTCGGCTATTCGCTGTTCGCGGACGAAATTCCGGCAGAGGACCGCCGCCGCATTGCGCTGACCACCTGGGAGCGCGGCATCGCTCCGCTGATCCGGGAATGGGTCGCCCCCGGTCATAAGGTCCATGCCTTTGATACGATGGGGCACAACTGGTGGCCGGTCTGTGTCGCATCCGGTGCGTTTGCCGGGATTGTCATGCAGGACGACCTTGTCGGATACGGTATTGCCGAAGCACCGGCATACGTACAGATGGCAGTCGACGGACTTGCCGCATGGTTTGCCTATCCGGGCAACCCGATGAATGTCAAGCCTGCGTCCCTTGACCACGGTGCGTTTTATGAAGGCGTCACTTATCTTGACTATCTTCTGCACGAATATCTGCAATTTGCCATTGCCTACCGCGCCATCACCGGTGTGCATCCGTTTGACGATACGCCGTATCTTCTGGACTGTGCCGACTTCCTTGTGTACACCTCGTATGCCTCCTCCAAAGGGGAGCGCGATTACTATATCAATTTCGGTGATGCCGACGGCTATGGCTATCTCCATGCGCCGCTGCATCTGCTGGCTTACGGCATCGACCATCCCGGTCTGCGGTGGCTGGCACAGAATTTCAGCGATCAGACCGCCGAGCCGCTTCTCCGTCTGCGCGCGTATGAGAATGTCTACGATCGGCCTGCCTACCCGCCCCAGGCAACCTCGGTCTGTTATGACCGCGTCGGATGGGCGATCTTCCGCGACAGCTGGGACAAGGATGCCGCGATGCTTGCCGTCAAGTGCGGCGATACCTGGAACCATGCCCACGCCGATGCCGGACACTTTGTGCTGTACCGGGATGGCGTCAATGAAATCTTCGACACCGGCAGTCCGGTTTCGTATTCCAATCCGAAGTATATTCCGTATTACACGGATTCGTCGGCGCACAATACCGTGCTCTTTGAGGGCAGAGGACAGGATTTCCGTGATAACTATAAGAATCACGCACACACCCCCGGTCATCTGTATCACTTCGTCGATGGACCCGGCTTCCGCTATATCATGGCAGATGCAACGGGACCGATGAGCCGGTATTTCCGCAAGCACCACCGCCATTTTGTCTGGGTCGACGGCGCGGTTGTCATCTATGACGACATCGAATGCTACGACTGTGGCCGCGTCAGCTATGTCCTGCACGCAGAGGCGTCGAACTGCCACCGGATGCTGACACCGTGCACCACTGAAATCCACGAGGGCTGGGTGGAGCCCGTACACGGCAGCGGTGAGCTTGAAAAACCGTACAAGCGCTATACCGTCAATACCGATACGGAAGGACACGCAAAGTTTGTCTCGGTGTTGCTGCTCGATGAATCGATCACACCGGTACTGGAGGAGATGGAAAACAATGCCTGCCATATGGCATCGGAGGAAACAAAGACTTCGTACCGCCTGACGCTCGGTGAAACGGTGGTCTATATCAATACCCGCGCCGACGGTAAGGTCATGCACCGCAACTGCGACAATGTTATGGACGGCATTTATACCGATGCCGAGCTCATGGTCTGCAAAAACGGGATGCCGTATGCCGTTGTCAATGGCTCTGTCGTCAGAGAGGGACGGGAGGGTCGCTGGGCGCTCGATGTCTGGGCGCGCATCACCGGAACGATTCCCGAAAACGAACTGCGCACACAAAAAACGCCGTCTTAAAATGATCTGCGGCATGGCGGTTATATATATTGTAGGGACAGGCGTCCCCGACTGTCCGTGACAAGGCAGTTATATTGTAGGGACAGGCGTCCTCGACTGTCCATGACAAGGTACTTGTCATGATAGGCAAAGTCCTCGACTGTCCCGATAGGTGTCCTCGACTGTCCTTGAACGCAATAGAAACGCATATTTCCGGGACGATATATACCCGGATAACATAACATCACGAAAGTGAGGAATTATCATTATGAAAAACAGACTTGACCGATCCAAATTCTTCCTCGGCACGTACATCCTTCGTCCGTATGCGCGTACAGAAGCCCACATCAAGGATCTCGCAGACGCAGGCATCGACGTTGTCATGTGTATGCAGTCCGACTATGAGGCGCTCGACCTGTTTGCCAAGTACGGCGTCGGCGCGATTGTCAACGATGTCCTCCCGGGCTGGTGGGGCGGCGACGGTGACCGCGCAGGTCAGATGGCAGAAACCAATACCTGGGACAAGTACGACGCCGGTGTCGCAAAGTTCAAAGATCATCCGGCGATTGTCGGCATTGATACCGGTGACGAACCGTCTGCACTCGACTTCCCGTACTACGGACGTGTCATGGACTACACCGAACGGCATTTTCCGGGACAGTTTGCGTATCTGAACCTGTACCCCAACTATGCGTCCGTCTCGCAGAACAACGACGAGCAGACCGTCAATCAGCTCGGTACACCCACCTATGCCGAACACATCGCAAAGTATTGCGAGAATGTCGGTACCGACTATATCTGCTATGACTTCTATATGTATTCCGCATCCGTTGCCGGTGCATATGAGAATCTGCGCATTGTCGCTGATGCCGCACGCGATACCGGACGTTCGATGTGGATCGTGCTTCAGGTCAACTCCAATAAGCCCGCTGTCTGGATCACTGAAAATCAGCTTCGCTTCCAGGCATATACCGCAATGGCATTCGGTACCGAATCCATCATCTGGGCGTGCTGGACCGCAGGCTGGTGGCATAATCAGGTCGTCGACGAAAACGGCGAAAAGACCGAACAGTATGAAAAGCTCAAAACCGTCAACCTGGAAATCAAGGGCTTTGCGGATACCTACATGAAGTACCGCCGTACCTCGACGCACTTCATCGGCTTCGGCGAAAACCATCCCGATCTGCGGATGCTCGCATACGAACCGAAGGAATCCCTCTCCACCGGTATCTTCTTTGATGTTACCGCGCCCCAGCCGATTGTCGTCGGCCAGATGGTCGGGAAAGACGCAGATGACGGTTACGCGCTGATGATCGCCGCAGCCGATGACGCACAGGATGTCGACAATAAGTCCTACGAAGTTACCTTCCGCGTCTATGACCGCGTTGTCACTGTCTATCGCGGCGGTACCGCAGAAGTCCTCCTGCCAGATGCTGACGGCGTCTACCACGTCCCGATGACCTCTTCGGCAGGTGCGCTTGTTACTGCAAAATAAACACAAACAGGTCACCAGAGGTGCTGTCAATTTTTGCAGCACCTCTTTTGTATTCGCGCTATGTTACACTTATTTTTAAGCATACCGTTGACATAACCCTTTGCACTTTGCCATGGCATAGGCGCCACTCAGCCGCCGCCGCTGTTCGTACCACTACATCTGCACGGATAGCGCGGCAATTCCGCCAGAGAAGGGAAGCGCCTATTGACACCTTGCTAACCGTATCTGTTTTGTTTTTGTCCGGTGTCAATCCAGCGCGGCCGCAGTGCGCCGGTTACATTTCTCTCGCACGGGAGAGAAAGTAACACGCTTCCCCCGTGCGTGGAATTCCGTTTCGTTTCGCGCTTTCCAAAAGCGTAAAACCACTCCCGAAAAGCGTGAGCGCCGCTCGCTTTTCTCATCCGGCGGTACGGAGTTTCGTTAAAGAAAATGCAGGGCTGCCGACAGGTTGAAAAAACCTGCGGCAGCCCTTGTCATATTCATAAATGAATGGAATCCGGTCCCTCTGCGCGGTCGGTCAGCAGCCGGCGAATCCCCATAAACGGAAGATACAGCGGCAGCGCCCATATCACCGATGCAATGATGTCCGACATGCCCCCCGCCCAGAGAAGCGGCAGAACCGCACCGAGCGGTTCTTTGGCAGCCAGCGCCGCAATCACGGAAATCAGCAGCAGAATGCACCCGTGTACCACGCACACTGCCATTTCGTAAAGCACGTAGACGAAGAATCCTTTTTTCAGATAGCGCGTGCTGAGCAGACCGACGGATCCTCCATAAAGCATATACAGAAGCGGCAGAACATAAAATGTGTCGCCGCCCGCTGCTGAGGACAGCAATCCCACAGCAATGCCGAACCACGCACCGCCGGGAAAACCTTCCTGCATGGCAACCGCCGTCAGCCATGCCGGCAGAAGAAACGGAATGCCGATGGAGGATACCGATGCGCCGCGGAACGCAAATGCCGTTCCCTCTGCGGCACACAGCAAAACTGCGGTGAGGGAATAAAGCACCCATTTCAGACTGCCGCGCAGAAGTGCGCGTCTGCGCTGTCTTGCGTGATCACGGTATGCACGTGATGCGGTTCTGGCACCGTAAATGCGAGCCACGGACATTCCTCCTCTCCGTTGAATACTGCCGATTCTGTCTTCATATCTTATATTGTAACACAGAATCCCCTGCATTGTCAAGGGAAGATCGGAGGCTTTTGTGGCTGGTATTGTATTCGGCGTTTTCTGCGTGGTGTCGGTATTGTGTGCCGCTTTCACGGGCAATCTGGCGGAGGTCGGCAATGCGCTGTTTTCGGGAACGGAGACGGCGGTGACGCTGATGCTGTCGCTTGGCGGCGCGATGTGTCTTTGGGGCGGACTGCTTGAGGTTCTGCGTGAGATGGGGGCGCTTTCCCGACTGGAGCGGCTTCTTTCCCCGGTTCTCCGTCTGCTGTTTCCCGATCTGTGCAAAGGACAGGCGGCGAATGACGGTGCTGACACCGGACTTGCGGAGATCACAGCGTCGCTTGCCGCCAATCTGCTCGGTGTCGGGAATGCCGCAACGCCGATCGGACTGCGGGCAATGGCGATTCTGCGCGAAAAACGGACGGATCCTGCGAAAATGAGCAATGCCGAGGTGTTGTTTGCCGTATTGAATACCGCGCCGCCGACGCTGCTTCCGACGACACTGCTGACGGTGCGCCATGCCGCAGGTTCGGTGATGCCGACTGCTGTTTTACCGGCGGTCTGGATGGTTTCGCTGTGCGGATTTGGGTTTACGGCGGTGGTGACGCGGGCGCTGGAATCGGCGGGAGAGGGGAGGGAACGGAAATGACGCTGTTTCTGCCGATCCTTCTGTTCGGCTTCGGTGTGCTGTTTCTATGGGCACCCGGTCGCTGTACAAAAGCGTTTCTGCGCGGTGCCGGCGACGGACTTGCCGCGTGTGCCAATCTGTTTCCGACGCTGCTGTTATTTGTCTGTGCGGTATCGCTGTTCCGTGCATCGGGCGCTGTTGCACTCCTGACGGAATGGCTTTCCGGGATATGCGGTGTCCTGCGCATTCCGGCGGAGCTTCTGCCGCTGATGCTGACACGCCCGATCTCCGGCAGTGCATCTACGGCGGTACTGTCTGATCTTCTGCGGACCTGCGGACCCGACTCGACCGTCGGCATGATGGCGTCGGTTCTCTGCGGTGCATCGGAGACGGTGCTTTATGTGCTGTCGGTATATGCCGCCGGCATACCGGTGACCGGAACGAGGCATCTGATACCTGCGGCGCTTCTGACCTGTTTCTTTGTTACTGTACTATCGGTGACAGTGGCGCAGATGATGGGGGGCGCGCTTTGCTGAAGCGAAAATTTTCTATAACACCGCCCCATGAAACAGCATTTTCCGCAGCTTTCCGTATTGCAGCGCCAGTGCCGCGCGGACAAGCGTATCACCGGGTGAAGCAGCGGCAGGACTGAGCAGGGCATGAAGCTGCTTTGGGCAGATGCATTCTCTGATATCACCGTTCTCCTGTGCGCCGTCAGCATCCGGAATCGGCTCCCCGGGCAGGGTGATGTTCAGCAGAGGACCGGCGTGCAGTCCGCGGTACCAGCTGCCAAGAGAACCGCAGGTGCCGAGCGAATCGGTTTCGTAGCCGCGCCCGTCGATGTCCCGCGCCAGAATCTGTGCAAGCGACCGTGTTCTGTGGTCGGAGCCGCACCACGAGATCTGCCCGTGTACGCCGCCGCCCTCATCTGCGCTGTCGCCGAAGACCAGCACCAGATCGGTTGCCGCAGCACCGCGCAGGTAAGCCGCTGCCGCTGCACATTCCGGCTCACTCTCCGGATGCATTCCAGGAAAGCCGGCGCCGCCGATGCCGTGTGCCGCTGTCATGGCAGACGTAAAATCCGCATCAAAATTGCATCGGAGATCGACGCCGCGTCCGTTGCATACCCAGTGCGCAAACGGATTGTCGCCATCTTCGCTGTCTTCTGCCGCAGCTGTCATGGTCCGAAGCCGTGGGAGCAGCGGATTTTTGCTGTCCCCACCGTCACAGCGCAGAACGGCACCGTCGACATTGAGCAGCGGCACCACGGTGATGCTGCGCGTATGCTGTAGATAGGAAATATCGATGCCCGATACCCGCATTCCGTCCCGCACTGCCGCCGCATAATCGCGGACAAAGCGCAGCAGCAGTGCCGCAGTACGGATACTGCCGGTCATACCGCCAAGATACAGCAGACGGTGACAGCCGCAGCCCAGCTGCAATGCCGGAATGTCCCGCCCGAGATAGCTTGTGCCGAATGTGATTTTCTGAATGCCCTCCGCGCGGTGCTGTGCGCAGATTTCATCCATTGATGTACATAATGTGTCGTATATCGTTTCCATTGAATCCCACTCCCCGTTTTTGTATTGCTCGAATAATTGTATTTGCGGCGGGACAACCTATTCTCGGAACAAAAAGTCAAGAGAAAGGAATCTCGCCATGAATCACAGTCCAACGCTCGGATTGCATATCCGCCGTGTCCTGCATCCGCCGATGCACGCTGTCACACGTGTTCATACACAGAAGCACGGTGCCGACGATCCCATTGTCATCCGCCGCACCTACGATATTTCCGCCGAATGCGGCAGACAGAAGAAAGACGGTGACACCCCGCCGGTCGTTCTGCATTTCCGCGGTGAAAAAACGACGCCGCTTCTGCGCTGTGCCGCAATCGGTATGACGGTGATCGGTGCTGCCGCGGCGATCATGCTGTTCTGCCGCATCCGCCGTGACTGGCAGCTCCGACGCAGGTACGCGCGCCGGTATGCCGAGCGGCTGAAGAATCAGCGGCTTCGGATGAAGCACCGGGAAACAGCATCCGCACCTTTGGAAAAACCAGATGAGGAACGGCGGAAAAGGTGATACTGATCGGATGTATTATACCACACAAGGAGTGTCGAATATGCGCAAACCGACGCACATGAAAAAATTTTCCCCGGATGCCGCGGTGCTGTGGTATCTCACGGCACTTGCAGGACTGCTTCTGTTCTGTTTTGTGCCGCTGATGCCGGAAAATGCCGGCGGACCTCCTGCCGCAGAACCGGCGGAGGTGTCAGACGGTCCGGCGTCCGGTGATGGGATGACCGCGTCCGGCGCGGTGATACCCGGGGAGACGGTCACAGCAGATGTCCGGCCGGTGTTTCTGATGCAGGGAGACTGCGGCGCACAGGTATACCGGCTTCAGACACAGCTGACCGAACTTGGCTATGATGTCGGTGACTGCAGCGGTGTATACACACAGCAGACCGCGTCGGCGGTGCGGCGGTTTCAGCTCGACTGCGGCTTTATCGGGGACGGAGTCTGCTCGGCGGCGGTTTCCCATGCGCTGGCGTATCTTGCCGGCAGCATGGCGGGGGACGGGGATGCAGTTTCCGAAGATGAGCTTTGCCGCGCGCTGGAGGCGGCAGGATGCTGGAATCCGATTGCCGATTCTGGCGGGGAGGAGGTGCCGCAGGACCTCCGTCTGCGCAATGCGTTGATTCTGTTTCAGCGAACCCACGGTCTGTGCGGCAGCGGACAGCCGGACTATGCCACGCTGTGTGCGCTCGGGCTTGCACATGGATGGCAGGGAACTGCTGCGGGTGACAGCGGGATGGCGGCGGAGGCGGCACAGTTTGATCTGCGGTGCCGGCTGCTGTGCGAGGCGCTGGCGGACTATGTTCTGCGCTGTCCTGCGGCATACGATCTGTATACGCTGATCGCCTGTGCCGCAGTGCTGTGCAACCGGGTGGAACATGCGGATTTTCCGGGCAGCTTCGATGCGGTCTGCCGTGCCGGACTGGCACTGCCTGCCGGAGAGACGGTCAGGGTGCCGCAGGCAGAGGCGGTGGAGCGGCGGTCACACGATCTGCTTTTGCTCCGTGCGGCGGAGGATGCCCTGCGTGCGCATCTGTCAGGGAGTGGCGGGGATCTCAGCCGCGGAGCGCTGTATGTTCTGCCGGCGGGGACAGCCCTGCCGCCGGATGCTGCGCTTTGCCTGTCCACCGGGCATTTTGTTTTCTTCCGATAAACGGCGGTTGTTCACACGCTTTTTCACAGATGCTGTGGAAAAACGGGATGCGCCGTCACGCCCGGTCGAAAAAAGCGGATTCTGACAGCATTTTCCGTGGGGATGTTTTCCACAGCACAGAGTTATCCACAGGTGTTGATAACTCTGTGGAAAACGTTACACACGCCGCGCCGTTTGTCGGATATGAATCTGCCTGCCGCCATCGAATCGCGTGCATTTCGCGGCATCACGGACGCATTTCACGTTTCAAAAAACGCATCTTGCCGAAAACCTCTTGCTTTTTTTTCTGATTTGGTGTATCATATACTCACAGAATCAAGGAGTACACAGGAGGTCGTCTGACACCGTGAAAATCAAATTGGAAACCGTGTCGGACGTAGGCGAAACCGAAGTTGTCATCCGATGTCGGGAGCTGGACGAGGAGACAGAGCGTCTTCTGTCAACCATCCGTCTGTTTGCGAATACCATCATCGGCAAAAAGGATAACAAAACCTTTATTCTGAAGCCGGAGGACATCTGTTATTTCGACACGCAGGACAATAAGGTCATGCTCATCACAGAGGACGCCACGTATGAAACGCCTCTGAAAATGTATGAAATCGAAGAAAAGTTCAAGAATACGGGCTTTTTGCGGGTCAGTCGATACTCGATTATCAACCTGCGGAAGGTATCCTATCTGGAACCGCTGTTCAACGGCCGCATGGTCGCGGTCATGAAAAACGGCGACAAAGTGGTGATTACGCGTCTGTACATTCAGGCGCTGAAGAACACCCTCGGCATGTGATGCCGCATCGGTTTGTACTGTGATTAGGAGGCGAATTTGTCCGTATGAATGAAAACAATCTGCTGTACCGGCTGTTTATCAACATTTGTGTTTCTGTGACACTGGGATTGCTTGTTGTGCTGCTGGAGTATTCCGCACTCGGAGAGAGCGCAATCGGCACCAAGATCCTTTTATACATTCTCGTATCGGGAATTGTCGTCGGACTGGTCTTTGAGGGACTGTTTGCGCAGTATCTTCCGCTGTCCGGCAACCATCTGCGCCGCAACATTCTCTGGCGCAACCGGCTGATCTGTGCCGTTGTCAATGCCGTCATTGTTTCCGTACTCGGAAAGATGATGCTCGGCGCAGGCTCATCCTTCATCTTCCTTCTGCTTCTCTCGGTCGGACTCTGCATCGCCGCCGTTATCGTCTGCGGCATCATTTCCGACATCCGTTACCGGCATTCCATCAGCGAGATGAACCGCCGGCTGAAGCAGTTCAACAGCGTAACCGGAGATGCCGATCCCACGGACGGTGAATAGAGACACCGACCGGCACAGGTCCGTCTCCTTCCAATAAAGTCTTTTTCATAATTCTCCTTTCTTTTTTTCCTTCATTTTTGGTAAGTATCGGCGGAAAATGCATTCTGTGCGTTTTCCGCCGGTGCTTTTCCTGCAAAAGACGCTGTCAGAGAAACGTGTACCCCCGATATCTGTCCATTATATGCAAAAAAAGAACGGAATATGCTGTGATAATTTCAGAATTTGCTTGCAATTCCGGGGAGATTGTGATATAATAATATATCTTTATAACTTAATGACAAAGGTGTGTCAAATACATCAACAAAATTTTTACAAGGAGCATTCTTATGAAACGCATTGCTTACTTTCTCATGGCGGTTCTGACCGTTGCATCGGTTGTTTCCTGTGCGGATCAGCCCTCTGCCGACAACGGCAAGGTTACAGAGGCACCGGATAACGGTCAGGCGACAACGGAAGCGGTGACCGAGGAGCCTTCTCTGCTCGATTCTCTCGGCGAAAAGGATCTGGGCGGCATGGTCTATACCATTTTCGACTGCAACCAGCATCCCGATCTGCAGATCAACATCCCCGGTGAGGAAATGACCGGTGACGTGGTCAACGACGCACTGCTGACCCGCGACCTGTATCTGGAGGAAACCTACAACTGCGAAATCGAATATTATCAGGAAGACGATGTCAACAAGCTCAAGACGATGGTTTCCGCGGGCGACGACGAATGGCAGATGATTATTCATCCGCTGGCAGGTCTGACCTCCCATGCAACCGGCGGCTATCTTGCCAACATGTGCGACATGCCGTATCTGGAAATGGATAAGAGCTGGTGGAACCCGCTGATGTATGAAAACCTGCGTCTGCACGATGCCATGTACATCACTTCCTCCGACATCGCACCCGGTATCTACCAGATGCCGACCTGTCTGTTCCTCAACCTCAAGCTGTATACCGACTACGACTATGACTTTGATATCTTCCAGTCTGTCATCGACGGCAAGTGGACAATGGATCAGCTCCGTCTGATGATTAAGGACATGGATGTTGATATGAACGCGGACAACAAGTGGACTGTATACGACGACTTTTTTGGTTTTGCCATGCACAACTCCACCGAAGCCGTTCTGACCACGATGATCGGCTGCGGCATCAATATGTCCCGCATTACCGAAGACGGCACCAATATCGTCTGCAATCTGGCGAGCGATTCTCATGCCATCGAGGTTGTGGAAAGCATCGTCGATATGTATCAGAACATTACATATACCACCGATATCAACGACTATTCCAACATCCTGTTCCAGGGCGACCGTGCGCTGTTCTTCATGCATAAGCTCGAATCCGCCGCTGTCCATCTGCGCGACATGGAATCCGACTATCTGATTCTGCCCTCCCCGAAGTGGGACGAAAAGCAGGAATCCTACTACTCCTTCGTTTCTCCGCACGGCTCCTGCTTTGTTGCTCTGCCGCAGACGGTTTCCGGCAACGAAAACTACGGTTTCTTAACCGAAGCACTCGCACGCTACTCCAACCAGTATGTTCGTCCGATCGCATACGATCTGGTTTATAAGGAAAAGGACTCCCGCGACCCGCGTTCCGTCGACGTTCTGAACATCCTGCTGGATTGTCTGTACATCGACTTCCAGTCGCTGTACAACTTTGGTACTGTCAACGACATCCTGCAAACCGTCTTCTTCCAGGACAAGCCTCTTGTTTCCAATCTGGAAAAGAGACAAAATGCTGTCGACAAGGCGATTGTCAAGTTGGTCGAAAACTGGATGCCTGTCGAATAATCCGTTCTCCGTTCATAAAGTTACTGTTTTCTGACAAACCGGAAAATCAATCCGGGGTGATCTCCAAACATCGGAAATCACCCCGGGCTTTTTTTATTTGTTCGGCTTCAGAAGCAGTACATTCCACGATGCCGCAGGCAGACGGACGCATCCGTCCTCCATGACTGGCGTGATATCAACCGGAATGACGTTGTTCGGACAGTTCTCTGTGTTGGTCGCCTTCATATCGTCGTGATGCAGAACGCTGTGACCGACGAGCGTAACATCGCCGAAGGCACGCAGATCGCAGGACAGAACGACATCCTCCGAGAGATCACGGTTAACGGCAAATACGGCAATCGTGCCGTCCTCGCGTTCCACTGCCGCCGCGTCTACCATCGGCACATCGGTATAGTGCGCCGTGTCGGACTTCTCACAGGAAACGATCGGAGCAAGGGAAACACCGCGTCCCCATTTACTTGCCTGCATCAGCGGATAGAAGATCGTCTGCGCCCATGCACCGCCGCCCTCGCGTGTCATGATCGGTGCGATGACGTTGACGAGCTGTGCCATGCAGGCGATTTTGACAGTATCGGCATTTTTGAGAATCGTAATCAGCATTAAGCCCACCAGCAGCGCATCCTCAAAGTTGTAGATGTCCTCCAGCAGATGCAGAGCCGTACCCCAAGGGTTATTTTTGTAAATTTCCTGGTCCTGACCACCGGAATGATACCAGACGTTCCATTCATCCAGCGACAGATTGACGGTATGATGGGAGTGCTTCTTTCCCTTGGCGCCGCGCACAATGCAGGCGACGGTTTTGATAAAGTCATCCAGATCCATCGTGCTTGCAAGGAAATCGGGCGTGTCATTGTGCGGATTCCCGTAATAGCGGTGCAGGGACAGATAATCGACATTGTCATAGCATTCGTCCAGCACGGTACGCTCCCAGTCGCCGAACGTCGGCATCCATAAGCTGGAGGAGCCGCATGCAACAAGCTCGATGGTCGGGTCGGTCCACTTCATCAGCTTTGCCGCTTCGTGTGCACAGCGTGCATATTCATTTGCCGTTTTTGCGCCCATCTGCCACGGACCGTCCATTTCGTTGCCGAGGCAGAACAGCTTGATGCCGAGCGGGTCGGCAGAACCGTTCTTCCGGCGCAGATCGGACAGTTCCGTGCCGCCGGGATGGTTGGCGTATTCCACGACATCACGTGCCGATACCGGTGTCCCGGTGCCGAGGTTGACGGCGTACATAACAGAAGAATCCGCCTTCTTTGCCCATGCGCAGAATTCGTGCAGTCCGACGGTGTTCGGTTCGGTCGTCTTCCATGCAAGGTCCATGCGGCGCGGACGGGTTTCCTTCGGACCGATCGAATCGCGCCAGTCAAAGCCCGACACAAAATTGCCGCCGGGATAACGGACAACGGGGACATTCAGTGTCTTTACAAGGTCGATGACATCCCCGCGGAAGCCTTCCCCGTCTGCCGTCGGATGACCGGGCTCATAAATGCCGGTGTAGACCGCGCGTCCGAGATGCTCGATAAACGAACCGTAAATGCGCGGATCGATGGTGCCGATCTGATAATCACGGTCAAGAATCAGTTTTGCCTGTTTCATATTGTGTTCCTCCGTTGCTTTTGGTTTATTTTATTGTATCATGCCGGAGGGAATCTGTCAAGGTTTTTGTACATGAGAAAAATCCTCTGCCGTTCTGCACGACAGAGGATTGTATCAGTTACTTCATGGTACCGATTATGTCGGTGAGGACAGCCGCCGCTTCTTCGTGATTGCCGGAGATGCTCAGACGGTACAAAACGCCGTTGTGTGCAAAAAATGCAGTGACAGAGGTTTCCGTTACGACAAGCTCGGCTTCGATGCCGTTTTTGGCTGTCATCTTTTGGGAGGATAGCATATCCGTATGGTTTGTTCCCCAACCGAACGCCTCGCCGAATGCCACAAGCGGCACGGTGATATTGACAGCGCAGATTTTGCCGCTGTCAGCTATGGTATTCTGTCCGGTCACATGGATGGCAATCGGGGTTCGCACGTTGTCATCCGTGCAGTAAAGCATACATTCCCCGTCCAGCATCGGACTGGTGAGCAGGACGCCGTCAAGCCATGCGTCCAGTGCATCGTAGCTGTCAAACGGCTTGCCGAAGTCGTGGATGTTGGCGACTGTGCCGTTTTCAAAGCGTATCACGTACTGTCCGAGTTCCTCCATTTTTGATTCCTCGAGCTTGATCGGTGCCATATCACCCGATACAGCGACCCGATAGCCGTTGTCGATACGGTATGCATGATACCCGTACACGATACCGAATGCGGCGGCGGGAATCATAATCATTGCAAGTACAGCCGCAAGGATTGCGACGCCTTTGATCGGTCGTTTTTCAAAAACATGATTCTTTTTCCTATATTGCTCCCTCACATTTCTTTCGACACGGCAGGCATCCGCCTGTGCCGTGATTTTCCCAAATACCTGTGTAATTTTCTGATCGTTCATGGGATAAGAATTCTCCTTTCCATAGGTTCAGCCTTGCTCGGAATATGCTGCCTCCAGACGTTTTCGCGCGATGGAATACCGTTTCCGCGCCCATGCTTCGTTTTTGCCGAACCGTGCCGCAATTTCGTCATAGCCGGATTCCTCGACCACGCGCAGATAGATCACCGAGCGGTCCAGCGGTTTTAACTGCATCAGGGCGCCTTGCATCCGATCCGACAGACTGTTGTTCTGTGCCGGGGGATTCTGCACTTCCCGGAACCGCCGTCTGGCACGCAGAATATCAACCGAAATGCGGTATGCAGTGCGGTACAGAAACGCCGATGCCGCGCGCTCGTTTGGAATCCGGTACAGATTTGCATACAGCCGTAGAAACGCCTCCTGTGCGGCATCTTCTGCATCCGCGCCACCGACAACAGCGGCGCAGTATGCCGTCAGCCGCCCTGCGGTTTCATGTAAAAATGCATCGAAGTCAAAGTCGCCGTGCATGAAAGCCTCCCTCCTTTTTGTGTGCTTGAAAACGTTTTCATATCATAAACGGAGCAGACAGGGGGTTTTGTGAAGGATGATGAGAAATATTTTTTCGTTTTATGTCAATTGCTATACTTTTCGGCAATCAGTATATCCATGCAATGCTTGTGCAAAACTCTGCCGCTGCTGCAATCAAAAATTCGTTCCTCATTTTTATGAAAGCGCCAGTCATGATAATACAGAAACAATTCCCCTGATTTCCAGTCTTCTGCATCAAATTCTCCATCTTCCGCATCCGGAGGAATCGGGATAAACGGCTTTTGGACAAATACATTGATCGCATGAATACCGCCGGAGGCAGTATGTGCTTTCAGGTTGTCGATTGCAGGCATACGCAGTGCATACGGAAGATAATGAAATACACCGCTTGAAAAAATAATATCGTATTCCGTCTGCAATCGAAAATCGCGGATGTCTGCACGGAAAAAATCGACTTTGACCCCACAGTGCCCTGCAAGCATTTCGGCTTTGGATAAGCCTTGGTCGGAAATATCAAATGCAGTCACAGCATAACCGTTCCTTGCAAGAAAAACCGCATCTTTTCCCTCACCGCATCCGATGTCAAGAACTTTGTAAGGCTTGATTGGCGGTTTGAGACGCATAATTTCATAACAGAGCGTATTGGGAACCAAGCCCCAATAATAGCTCTCTCGATCGTACCGTTTGTCGTAGTCTGTCATGGAATGGGACGGATATCCAAGCAGGGCATCGATGGAAATATGAAACACCGCAGCAAGACGCGGAAGAAGATCAATATCCGGACACGAGGTACCGTTTTCCCACTTTGAAACAGCCTGATATGAGACATGCAGTTTTTCAGCCAACTGCTGCTGCGTTAATCCCATTGATTTTCGCTTCTCTGAAATGATTTTTTCGATCGTCATACATAAACTCCTTTGTTTTGGTTCAAATCATTATATCACTTCGGCACAGGATTTTCAATAACGGTTCTGTTGTATGAACGGCAGAAATTCTAATCTCAGTTGAGCAAAAAAATGCCGCCGAATCCTGTGATTCAGCGACATTTCGCAGTAATGATTATCTGTTGTTGATCAGCTTGGTCAGCTCAACGGGTTCGACAATCTTGCCGTCGCGGTAGACGCGCATATTGCCGGATGCGATTTCATCGATCAGAATGACCTCACCGTTGTTGTAGCCGAATTCAAACTTGATGTCCCAGAGATCGAGCCCAATGGACTTGAGGTCGTCTGCAACGATCTTGGTAATCTTGAGGGTCTGTTCCTTCATGGAGGCGAACATTTCGGGGGTCATGACGCCGAGTGCTGCCAGACCTTCGCCGGTAACCAGCGGATCGCCCTTTTCATCGTTCTTGAAGGTGCATTCGACATAACCGCCCTCCAGAGGTGTACCGTCTGCGATGTATTCACCGTAGCGGCGGATGAAGCTGCCGGTTGCAACGAGACGGCAGATGACTTCCAGACCGTGGCCGAACACCGTTGCGGGGAGAACTTCCATCGTTGCATCGTCGAGGTTGGCACTGACGTAGTGGGTCTTGATGCCTGCCTGCTTCAGAAGCTCAAAATAGTGGATAGAGGACTGGAGATTTGCGCGGCCGATACCTTCAATGGTCAGACCGACGGAGTTTTCACCGGGATCGAATACGCCGTCCTTGCCGGTGCAGTCATCCTTGAACTTCAGCATGACATTGCCGTTGTCCAGTGCGTATACATCTTTTGTTTTGCCTTCGTAAAGCTTCTTCATGGTTTTATACCATTCCTTTCCTGCTGCGTTTGAAATCACTTCAAAAACATATATATTGTATCACGAATCGAGCGATTTGTACATACTTTTTTCGGAAAAATTTTGCCCTGTACGAAAAAAATTTTTGTTGTTTTTTTATGATATTGCGCCTCTGATGTCATTTGG
>SVRM01000150.1 GCA_015064785.1 Oscillospiraceae bacterium | reverse complement strand
GGGAGCCACGATTTCGATTCTGTCCCCGGTCTTTGTGATTGTGCTTTCGTTCAGCCACTTGAATTCCATAGTTTTATGCCTCCGATGATCGTGTTAAGTGTATTATATAACTGAAATCTTTCGCTGAAAAGACACAAAAACATCGGATAAAAGCACTATTTACCCAAAACTCTGTTTTTGCCGGGTGCATATCCATACAGCTTTTTGAATTGTCTGCTGAAATAATTGACGGAATGAAAACCGCAGTCGTAGCTGATCTCCTGCAGGGTCAGCGTGGTTTCGGTCAGGAGCCTGCGGGCGGTCTGAAGCCGGTGGCGGATCAGTGCATCCACAGGTGAGCAGTTCATGTAGGTCTGGAAGCACCGTCCCGCTTCGCTTCGGCTGATGTTGGCGGCGCCTGCGATATCCTCGAGGGTGACGGCATCCGCATAGTGCTCGTAAATGTAGGTCAGCATTTTCTGGATGCGGATCTGCGCCGTCAGCTGGATGCGCGATTCTTCCGATCTGGGCAGGGACTCAAAATTGCGGCAGATATATTCAAAAATACGGCTGATGTTCCGCTGAACGGTCATTTCAAAGCATACATCCTGCTCACGGAAAGCTGTGTAAATCTCACCTACCAGCCGGAGGACTTCGCTGTGATCCGGTTCACCATGCCGGAACACGATAAACGGCAGTGTGCCGCATCCGATCACGGGAAGAATGTATTTCTGATAGATCACGCTGGTTTCCGGCGCGGCCAGTGTTCCCGAAAAGACGATGTTGGGCATGGGATCGGGTTCATCCCCGGACAGCTGGCGGATACCGTGAAGCACATTTCCGTTGACGAAGATGCTGTCCCCGGGTTCGAGATGAATGTGCTGCTGTCCCACCTGATAGTCGAGAACACCGCATTCCGCCGAGGCGATCTCAAAATCCGGATGCCAGTGCAATGGTCCTGCCCAGTCCGGGAGGGATGCAAGCTCATCCGAGAAAAAGGTGATGGGGAACGTTACAGCGTCATGGGGTATCTGTTCCCGCAGTTGGCGGTCGAGTAATATGGGCATTTTTCGTCCTCTTTATTAAAGATAGTTAACCGCCAGAATCACAATGCTCGTGACGATCATAACAATACCGACCACACGGTTCAGTGTTTTTGCGTTGGATTTATTGGCAATTTTTGCGGCAATTCTTGCCCAAAGCAGTGTAAATACAACGCACAGCACAAGGCATAAAATATCGGGAACTCCTCCAATCATAAAATGACTGATGCCGCCCGTAAGTGCCGTAAATGCCATAATAAACACGCTTGTGCCAACTGCCAGATGCATGGGATAACCGAGGAACGTGGTCAGAACAAGCAGCAGCATCATTCCGCCGCCTGCCCCCGCAAAGCCGCAGATAAATCCAACGACTACGCCGCCGATGATTGCCTTGATGAGTCTGCTTTTTGGGGAAATCGCTTCCAATTGCTCCCTTGTTTTGTTGACAGGCTTTAAAAGAAAACGTAATCCGATGATGATCAGTGCGATCTGCATCGTACCGCTCATGGCCTGTTCGGGAAGGAAGCTCGCCGCAAAACTGCCGATCATTGTTACAATCAGAACGCTCACAAGCAAAGGCAGACTGTTTTTTATATCCAGATTTCCGCTTTTTTTATAGGTATATGCACTGATGGAACTTGCCAAAACGTCGCTGATCAGTCCGATTCCGACAGCATCATAGGCAGGAACGCCCAAAAATGTTATCAGCATAGGTCCTACAACCGCGGCTGCACTCATACCTGCAAATCCCGTTCCTATACCTGCACCCGCACCGGCGATAAAGCACACAAGTATTTTAATGAAAAGATTTCCCATGATTTAACTCCAATAAATTCTGATTTGTCGAATTCTTTCTCTAATTTTTATATTACTATTGTTATGAATCCATCAAGGCAGCAGGAAAACAGCTTCCCCGTCATATTCTGTAAACCGCAATCCGTTCCCTCGGGTCATTCCCGGCAAACAAATCCCCGCAGTCGATCTCGTCATAAAACTCCAGCTCGTCCACGGACATGAGGTAAGATATATACGCATCCGCCGGGTAATAGAAAAACAGCAGAATCTCCCGGGGATTTTCGTACCAGGATTCCATGATCCTCGCCATCACTTTCTGAAGAATCTCCACGGAAAAGGGATTGAAGAAATAGCACCGGTTCACCTCCGGCGGCACGGCATAGGTTTCCGCATTGGCATGGACAAATTCTGTCCTTGTCCGTGAGACGGAGGTCTTCTGATTGTTCACCGCGCTCTGGTAAATCCGCTCATCATATTCGATGCCGACAGTTCGGGCTTTTGTCTGATAGGAGAGGAAAAAATCGACGCGCCCCTTCCCGCAGCCGTAGTCCAGAACCACGTCCCGTTTGCCGATGAAGCCTTTGTTCGACAGCCGTTCCAGAACGCTGTACGGTGTGGGTTCGTATGGGTGATGGAACCGGTCGGCGTGGGAATCGTCCCGTCCGGTGGTCTTGATCTGCAGGAGCTTGTCCCATGTGGTTTCGGTTTGTGTCATTGTGTGCCTCTATTGTGGGTGAAATGTTGTTCTTCTGAGCGGTAAATTGGAATTTGTTAACGCTCTTTAACCTTTTTACTTTTCAACTCGGGCATCATACAGAACACCGCAACAACGGCGGCAAGTGCTTCAGCTATTGTGACCGCCCACCAAATTCCGTTGCTCTCCATAAAGAGTGGCAGAACATACAGCAGGATGGACGACAGAATGAGTCCTCGCAAGAGCGAAACTACCGTTGCCGAGGTTGCTTTTGTCACCGATTGCAGATATGCCGTAACAAACATATTGATCGCCATTGGGAAGAAGGAAGTGGTATAAACACGGATAATGTATGGAGCGATTTCGGCTACTTCTGGCGTTACCTTCATAAACAGCTTGATGATCTCCGATGGGAACAAAGCACACAAAGCAAAGCTGATAACACCAAACACCACAGCCGTCCTCATACCTATCTTTGCGATAATATGATAGCGATCACGCTGTCCTGCTCCGAAGTTTGCAGAAACGATAGGCTGTGCCGCGTGACCGATTCCTTCAAAAACGCTGAGGAACAACGCTGCAATCGTACACAAAAGACCGTATACGGCAAGAGCAGCCGCACCCGAATATTTCATGATCTGATTGTTGATGATGTATGTTACTACCGTCATTGCAATCTGCGGAAGTCCTGCACCGAAACCAAGGATACTGATCTTTTTAACTGCCGTAAGCCATTTGAAAGGTTTTGCGAGTTTTAACGATGTCTTACCGACCAGAATATACCCGATCAGCAGTATGCTTTGTACCACAGAACCTGCAACGGTTGCAATTGCCGCGCCTGCCATTCCCATTCCCAACGGGAACACAAGAACAATATCACCAATCACATTTATCACGCCGCCAATGAGTGTAACGGTCATCACGAATTTCGGTGAGCCGTCTGTACGAATAAAGCAGCCGAGGAAGGACACCAAAACGAAGGATGGGAATGCACCGAATATCCACTTCCCATAATCATAGGCATAAGGAAGAAGCACATCATCCGCGCCGAACAGACGGTACAGCGGAATTTGAAAAACGACACCAAGTATCCAAAGCAAAAGTGTGATGATGCCGACGTAGAGCATGGATGCGGTATAGTAAGCATCTCCTTTTTCCCGGTTGCCCTCGCCTCTTGCTTTGCTCATCAGCACCGAGCCGCCCACTCCGCATAGTAGCGCAAGGAAATGTGCAATTGAGAATATGGGAAGTACAACGGCACAGGCGGCAGTTCCGTTGGGACCGGCATCCTGTCCGATTACAATCGTGTCCACAAAGCTGTATGCGGCAACGGCAATAGCTGCACTCACGGCAGGCACGAGAAATTTCCAGAACAGCTTTCGGGGATTATCCTTGAGAAGATCCATCTTTTAATTCCTCCTCAAAGGCTTCCTTTAAGCTCGCTCCGAAGAATTCAAGAGCTTCAATAAAGGTATCCGAATATTTATCTAACGCTTTGGAAAGTGCTTTATCCTCGGCACGGTAGATGAATGCCATAACCGTCTTGGCATATACCTTTCCCGAATCCGTGAGCGTGATTTGCATCTCACGGCGTTTACCGGGAATTGCGGTGAGCGTAAGAAGCCCTTGTGCTTCCCACTTTTTCGTTATGGTATTGACCGTTGTTTTCGGAACAAGCCATTCGTCGCAGATTTCCTTTTGTGAATGTGGCTTACCATCATCAAGGGCGTACATTATACACAGCTCTGCATCTGACAAGCGTTTCTTTTTTTCGCTTGCATAGTATGCCTCGTCTATATTATAAAGAGCAAGCGTCAGTCGTTTTGCAGTTTTTCTAATATTGTTCATAAAAGCCTCCAATAATACGAAATCGTACTCATGTATTATAGTACGAACTCGTATTATTGTCAAGAGACAGAGCGAAAAAGTGTCAGCGAATATCACATTTTTAGCGACAAATTCTTATTTATCGAACTATTTCGCACTTTTGTAAGAAAAGAGTGTTATCAATACATCAAAGCAACATAAACGTGCATCCCGTCATACCCCATAAACCACAATCCCCGCCGCCGCAGACAATACAATCAGCAGAATCGGCGACAGTTTCTTCTTTGCGATATGCCTGCACCCGATCATCGCGGCAGCCAGAGCCGCCGTTATGATGACGGACTGCACATGAAAACGCAGCTCGGCAATCGTCCCGAAGCAGTTTCCGAGCACCATATAAATCCCGGTGGCAAGCACAATCCCGATCACACAGGGCTTCAGTCCCCGCAGAACCGCCTGCACATACTTGTTCTTCAAAACCGTTTTCAGCAGAGCCGTCACCAGAAGAATAATCAGAAAGGACGGCAGTACAACCGCCAGCGTTGCGATCACAGCACCGAAAAATCCCGCCTGACTGCTGCCGATGTATGTAGCAAGGTTGACCATGATCGGCCTGGGTGTGCTCTCACTGACGGCAATCATGTAGGTCAGCATTTCGTCATTCAGCCAGCCGTAGGACAGCACCACATCCCGGATCAGGGGAATCGCACCGTATGCTCCGCCGAACGCAAAGCACCCGACCTTCAGAAATCCGAGAAACAAATCCAGATAAATCATTTTTCCGCACCGCCTTTCGGAGCCGGTTTTCCGTTCAGAAGAAATACCGTCAGACTGACAGCGGCGGCAATCAGCATCAGGCTGATGGAGGAAAAGTTCCACGCGAAGATATTGATGCAGAGCATGGCAAGGCAGGAGCAGATCATAATCGCCCGCGGCAGGAGCTTCTTCTGCATCTTCCCGATCATGGTGACAGCCGCATCGAGAATCAGGAGTCCGACCGCAATTTTGATCCCTTTGAACGCATTGGCAATGACCGTCAGTTCAAGGAAGTTGTCGAGGAACATGGAGATCAGATAGATAATCACGAAGGACGGTACGATCATGCCGAGGGTAGCCGCCAGTGCGCCGATGAATCCGGCTTTTTTGTACCCGGTGAAGGTGGCGCAGTTGATGGCGATGGGCCCGGGTGTGGATTCCGCAATGACGGTGATGTTCATCATTTCATCGTGGGTGATCCACTGCTTGCGCTCCACGCAGTTGTTTTCGATGATGGAAAGCATGGCATATCCCCCACCGAAGGTGAAAAGACCTATTTTTGCGAATGTGAGAAACAGGTCGAGTAAGATGTTCATTTTTGGCTGTCCTCCTTTGGGATGATGGGATAGATTTGGAATTTATCGGTGAATCTGCTCGTCTCTTGTATTGGATATTTATTTCTTTTTATATTCAAATAAGCGATACAGCTTTTTTGAGAAACCGCCCGCATAAAGCTTTGCAA
>SVRM01000149.1 GCA_015064785.1 Oscillospiraceae bacterium | reverse complement strand
GCGCGGCATCCGCTGGGACTCCGACCACGTCCTGCTTCTTGACGACGAAACCAAGGAAATGGCGAAGGAAATCGTCCGCTGTGACGCGCTTGACCGCGTTTACATGGCACTGGACTACTTCGATGCTTCCATCAACCGTATCGCTGCCTGGGTTGTCGGCTTCCGCAGCTGGCAGAAGGCTCTGCTCGCAGCACTCTGCACGCCCAACGAAATGCTCAAGAAGCTCCAGGATGAGAACAAGTACACCGAGCTGATGGTCATGCAGGAAGAAATGAAGACTATGCCGTTCGGCGACATCTGGGCTGAATACTGCGCATCCTGCGGCGTTGCTGCTGATACTGCTTGGTTCAAGGAAATTGAAGCATACGAAGCAGAAGTTCTGCTCAAGAGATAATCACAATCACATATTGCAAAGATGCTGTACTCCGGTACGGCATCTTTTGTTTTCAGCAAAGAAAAAGCGAAGACTGATGTCCCCGCTTTTGTTTATAGATTTTGTTTATGTCAGCGAATCCACAAGCATTGTTTTCACAATGACCTCATGGTCATGTATCACGACAAAATACCGATTCGCTTCAATGGGATAAATCCACACCGCATACGCATCATTTTCATCATTCTGATATCCCAACATGGTCAGTATCTTTTCCTTTAATTCAGCATCATCTTTGCCGACACCGAGGCTGGCTTCCACATCCGCCGCAGACGCTCCGGGATAGGCGTAATTGTCCATTACATCGAAAATGATATCCTCTGCGTGACCTTCATACCACTTGTGCTGTGAGTATTTTCCGAATTGGTCTCCAATCAACAATCCTGCTATCACAGCAACCGACAAAACCAATGCAATGATCAGTACCGTATTCAGTTTTTTCATAATCCAACCTCCTCTGTAAACAAAATGTAATCTATAAGACAATGATCTCTGTATACAGCATACCAAATGAAAATGAACAAAATATGACATATATGGAAATATTTTTTGAAACAAATGACAAATTGCTTGTTTTCACAGAGATTTCACGCTGATGGTTGTTCTCCTCTTGCATTTTCCACAGAAATATGATATACTCATAAAAAAGCACAGAAAGGAATTCCGCTCATGTTATCCCTCCGACCCGAAACCATCGTACTCCTCAACGACATTGAAGCCCGCATCAATCCCGAAACCGAAGAAGACCTTGCCGCGCAATGGAAGGCATTTTTGTACGGTGAATCCAAGGAGGACATCTTCCATCCGCGCAGAAAGAAAACGTCCCCGCCCGGTGTACCGATTCCGAACATCAACATCAACGATGCCCTGTCTGACGCGGAAACCATGCTTGTCCATCAGCTTGCCGGTGTCAGCCATGCGCTGAAGACAGAAACGCTCAATCTCGCCGTCCGTGCCAACTACGGTACCGGCATCCTGTCCTCGCTGTTCGGTGCGGAAATTTTCGAGATGCCGCGCGAGATGAATACCCTACCGACGACAAAGCCGTTCAATGATACCGATATCATCCGGGAAATTGTGGAAAAGGGTATACCCGATCTGGAAAACGGATTTGGTGCGCGTGTTTTTGCGTTCGGGCGGCTGTGGCAGGAGGTCTGCGCCGCGTATCCGAAGATCGCAAAGTATGTTTCCATCTACCATCCTGACTTACAGGGACCGCTGGACATCTGCGAGCTGATGTGGGGCTGCGATATGTTCTACGCCATGTACGATGAACCGGAACTGGTTCATGCGATGCTGGATCTGATCACAGACACCTATGCGGCGTTTCTGGATCGTTGGTTTTCGATGTTCCCGTGCGGGGACGAAATGAATATCCACTGGGGAAATATGCGCCACCGCGGACGGATCATGCTTCGCTGTGACAGTGCCATGAACCTTTCCCCCGAATTCTACGAAGCATTTGCCATGCCTTACGATGCAAGACTGCTCGAACACTTCGGCGGCGGTGCCATGCACTTCTGCGGCAAAGGTGATCACTACATTGCGCTGCTCTGCTCTCAGCCGAAGCTCTATTCGGTCAACCTGTCCCAGCCGCATCTCAATGATATGGAAACGATCTGGCGCGCCTCGGTTGACCGCGGCATTACGGTTCTTGGCTTCCCCGGTACTTACGAGCATGAGCATCCGCGTGCGGGCGGCTATCACGGACGGCTGCACATTTGATACCGACAGACGAAGACGGAGACTCGCTCTCCGTTTTCGCGTTTTTCCCGCTCTTTGCGTCATTGCTTTTTTGCAAAAACTGTGGTACAATAAATCAAGCGAACAGGCCTGGACAAAAAATCACGAAAAGAGGGACAAACCATGATCGACATCGGAAAACAAATCACAACCCTGCGCCGCGCACGCGATATGACGCAGGAGCAGCTGGCAGGTCTGATCGGGGTATCCGCACAGACCGTCTCCAAATGGGAGTGCGGAACGACAATGCCCGACATTCTGCTGCTGCCGGTGCTTGCGGAGATTTTTGAAACGAGCATTGACGCGCTGTTTGGCATAGACCAACGGTTTCATGCCGAATCGCTGCATACCGAAATGACAGAGGCGGCAATTGACGATCTGCTCATGCGAATGTGGTGTGAGGATGCACCGAAGAAGGAAGCGTTTTTTTCAATTTCAAGAATACGCGAGGGACTGGATTCCAACCGCGCCAAACAGTCTATGTGGATCACGCCAAACAAGGCGGGAATCTTCATCGATGCGGAAACAGCCATCGTCAACCGTATGCAGCGTGAGCAGCAGGTACAAACGCTGGCACGCAGCGGCGCTGCCGAATTTCTGTCAGACTGCGCCAAGCCGCACGTACTGCGCATGATGCAATACCAGCTTGAAAACAACAGCCGTGCCTTCACCGCTGCCGCAGCTGCCGCAAAATGCGAGATTTCCGAGGAAGATGCCGCTGCCGCACTTGACATCCTTTGGCATTACAACTTTACGATGCGCGATACGGTCGATTTACCCGATGGAACCGTTACCATTTATCGCAGCTTTGGTGAGCACAAGCTTCTTCTGCTGTCGGCGGTCTTCTCTCTTGCCGATAAGCTTGCCGATTACAGAGAAAGCTACGAAGGTTTTTGCTGTTAATATTCTTGCCGAAAAAACGCAAAAAATCTTGCTTTTCCGCCGGGAATGTGCTATACTTAAGTCAAAGAATCACGGAAAGGACGGATTTTTTTCAATGAAACACATCATCCCCGATTATACATTCCCCAGGGATCCGCATACCGCTGTGGAAAACGCGGATTTCTCCGCACTGGAATCACATTATGCCGGCAAGGTCGCACGTTACGGTGACTTCCATGCACATTCCGCGTCCGGCGGCACCAGTGACGGCAAGACCACGCCCGAGGAATGGCTCACCGCGATGGCGGAGACGCTCCACATGGACTTTATCGGGCTCATGGATCACAGACAGGTACGCCATATGTACCTCGATGCGTTCACGCCGGAGCATTTTTTGTACGGCACGGAACCGGCCATGCTGTGGAACGACCCGTATGACGCGTGTCACTATCTGATGATCTTCCAGAATCCCGGTGATCTGGAAGCGATTCTGGAGCAATATCCCGCTGTCTACGATTACGAGGGCGGCGTCGAAGGTCACTTTGTCTACAAGCGCATTGATTTTTCCCTTTTTCTCGAAATCGGCCAGGCGGTTCTTGCGCGCGGCGGCGCGTTTGTCAATGCGCATCCGAAGCAGCAGATCAAGAGTGACAACATCGATCATCATGATTTTGGTGACCGTACAGCCATCGAAACCATTTATGCCTGCGAATACAAGGATGTTCTGAATCCGCATACGATCGATAACTACAAGTTGTGGCTGCGGATGCTGGATGCAGACAAACGCATTTACACCACCGCAACGGCAGACGCGCACGGTGTGCCTACCAATGCCGGTATTAACACCCTTTATACGCTCGATCCGATCTGCTCGGAATATGTCCAGCGGCTGCGCGAAGGCGATCTCAATGCAGGCTGCGTCGGTATCCAGATGACGCTCGGCAACTTCAAGGGATTCGTCCCGATGGGCGGTACCATTCCGTACGCCGACGATCTGACGCTGTGCCTGCGCATTGCCGACGGACATCCTGACCGCTTCGGTGATCCCTCCGATTACCGCGTCGACATCTTCTCCGATGAAGGTCTTGTGTACTCCACACCCCTGACTGCACTTCCCTTTACCTGTGCCATCAAGGCAGAAAAGCGCCGCTTCTACCGCGCCGAGGTCATCCGCGTGTCCGACGGCTCCCCTGCCGCCATCGGCAACCCGATCTGGATTCGTAATTGACTGTCATAACGCATATCGCCGTCGAAGATTTTCAAAGATTTCACTTCGACGGCGACCTTTTTCGGCATATGTTTTACTTGACATTTGCGGGGATTTGTGGTATAATATTTTTGTTGCAATAAGATAACGAAAGCAAATAATTTCGGGATGTAGCGCAGTTGGTAGCGCGCCTGCTTTGGGAGCAGGATGTCGCAGGTTCAAATCCTGTCATTCCGACCAAAATTGCCGATTTGACTGCTTTTGGCGGTCAAATCGGCACAAATTGAATATGTCACCGGAGGCTGTGTACCGTAGTACCGTAATGCCGGATTAGGTGTCGGGGTGAGCCTCGGTTATTGTTCAGCAATAGCCGAGGCTCTATTTTTATTTTGGAGGCAGACATGAAAAACACAAAAGTTGCTCTTGTTCCCTTAACGGAGGACGACCGTGAGCAATTTTTCCTTGATAATCAGTGGGCGTTCAAGTACGGCGCGACGATGGAGTTCGGTGAGCGTGACGACCATACCCTCGATGATGGTGAGAAGATTGGTGGCTTGATACTCACGATTGACAACGAAACGCATCATAACCATTTGGATATTCTCTTTGTACTACCCGAAGCGCACAGCAAAGGCATTGGCTACGGTGCGTGGCAAGAGGTTGAGGCTCTGCACCCGGAAACGGAGGTTTGGGAAACCTGCACGCCCTATTTTGAAAAGCGCAATATCCATTTCTATGTAAACAAGTGCGGTTTTCAGATCGACCAGTTATGGTGCGAGTATTTTCAGCCCGAACACGATATGTTCGAGGATGAAACGCACGATCCCGACGAGGGACCGGATGAAATGTTCCGTTTTATCAAGGTGATGAAGCCGTAATCCCTTTTCTTTGCTTACAGCAACGCATCCATTAAGTGGTGACCGAACCGGTCACCACTTTCCTCATCTCCAGAGGAGGCGACGCATCATCGCCCCCTTCTCCGGGTTCCCGCAAGGTGATCACATTTCGTGACTACCTTTCATCATCTCCTCCTTCTCGATCTGTATCTCCTCCCGCACCCGCTCAATCAACTCCGCCAGCTTCACCTCAACCTCCTCCCGTGTCTCAGCATACACATTATGCTTCACACGCTTGCCGTTCGCGTGCGTCGGCGAGAAACTGCCCTCGTAGAGATGGTCATTGATCTTGTAAATGCACCCACTGCCGGATTTGCGGATCTTGCCTTTGTAAGGGATGAACGGTTCGTTCACCCCTTTTGCCGGCTCCTCGGCGGGCTTCTCCGGCGGCGGCACTGTCGACGGCTCGCTCTTCCCGATGCCGCGCTCGATGTTGCTGCCCTGACTTCCATTTCCGCTGTCCGATGCGAGTAGATGTCCAGCGTTGTTGTCGCCGAGACGTGTCCGATCGTCGCCGACAGAGTTTTCACATCCATGCCGTTCGCAATCGCCATCGTTGCAAAGGTATGCCCTTACGGTATAATTACGACAAACCGGAAAAGCCCCGTATTTCAAGGGTTTTCGGTTATCAGGCAAGGTTTTTCATCCTTTTCCAACCCGAAAAATCAAGCCGCGAAGTAGT
>SVRM01000026.1 GCA_015064785.1 Oscillospiraceae bacterium | reverse complement strand
GCCCGATGGCTCCCTTTGGTCGCTTTGAAGGTGTCTTTTTGGGCGGGAAACCCGCCCAAGCGACGCAATTTGTTTATATATCGCCCTTTGGGCGATGAAGGTAGGCAATTTTGCAATTGCCTAGAATGTATTTATTCTGTGATATCGGCAACGCGTACCGGAGCGCCGCCGTTTTCGTTGGATCTGATCATTGCATGAATGACACGGGAGGCCTCAAGACCTTCGCGGCCGCTGCCGTCGATATCCTCGGGGCGGCATCCTTCTTCAATCTGACGGACGAAGGAGTGAATTCGATCGCGGAAGGTATCATAGAACGATTCAAAGCCGTCAAAGACAGGATTGGTGTACACTTCCTTGACCAGTGAATCCGCCGGATACAGCACCGCTTCACGCCACATATCCTCAAAGATAAAGCGTCCGGCAGTACCGGCAACCTCACAGCGCTCCATCGGATGACCGCGCTTGATGTCGTAGGACGAGGTCAAATGACCGACCGCACCGCATTCAAAGCGCATCGTCGTGGACTGCGTTGAGAAGATATTCCGTCCCGGTGCGACCATTGCAAAGGTAGCGACTTCTTTGATGGGACCGCAGAAGTACTGCATGATGTTGACGCTGTGGGGGTTGAGTGCCTTGAAGTGGTAGTACGGGGTTTCGAGTAACTCCGGTCTGCCGATCCAGAGTGCCATGTTGCAGAACAGAAGTGTTCCGAGGCGTCCGTCCTCCTGCCATTTTCTTGCCTGACGTGCCGCCGGAGTAAAGCGGTGGTTCATGTCGATGCCATAGCAGAGATTCTGTGCCGCAGCATAATCAACCATCTCCTGTGCCAGCTTCAGATCATTGGAAATCGGCTTTTCACCGAGGACATGACAGCCTGCCGTCAGCGCTTCCATCGTCGGCTCATAGTGGTCGGAGGAGTATTCAAAGCCGCCGGTCGCAACACTGCAAATATCCGGCTTTAATGCTGCGAACATCTCCCTTGCAGAGAGAAAATACGGAACACCGAATTTCTCACCTGCCGCCCTCGCGCGAGCAGGATCACGGTCGCAGACACCGACAAGCTCTGCCTGCGGTGATTCTGTGTAGGCACGGGCATGGCGGTTTCCGATCGGACCCATGCCGACTACAACGGTTCTTTGCATTACTCTTCAACTCCCATTTCCTTGAGCTTGGACTGCAGCTTCTGTGCAGCTGCCGGATCACCGATGTGCAGGGTGTTGTATGCTTCCTCAGAGGAGACAAACGGTCTGCCGAAGCCGCTCCAGTTGAGGTTGGTGTACATCGGGTTGGCATGACCGACTTCTGCTTCACGCTTTGCAATGTGCGCTTCCATACGTGCACGCAGGAATGCGACAACCTCAGGTTCTTCGTCAGCCAGGTTATGCAGTTCTTCCGGGTCATTGATGAGATTGTAAAGCTCTATCTCAGGCTTGAAGTGGAAGTCCGGCTCCAGCGCAACCATCAGCTTCCATTCGGGTGTTCTCCAACCATGCTTGCGCATCCAGGTTGCTTCCGTGATGTAGAATTCGCTCTCCTGCTCCACACCCTCTCCGGTGATGGCCTTTGTCATATCGCGTCCGTCAAACTTGATGCCGGCGTCGATGCCGCACAGGGACAGAATTGTCGGGAGAATATCCTTGACCTGTGTAATGTCGGCAACGTGTCCTTCGTAACCGAACTTCGGATACTTGAACATGAACGGAACATTGAGAACGCAGTCGTAGATGGAGTGGTGATCGAAGTAGCAGTCGTGGTCGTACAGTGTTTCGCCGTGGTCGGAGGTGAAGACAACGATGGTATCTTCTTCCAGACCGAGCTCACGCAGCTTCTCGAGCAGCTGGGCAATACACATATCCATGTAAGCGACAGATGCGTCGTACTGTGCGATGATGTATTCCGCGTCGGTGCATCCTTCCGGGAACCAGGTTAAGAAGTAGTCACGGAACGGCTTGAACGCATACACGGGTGCGAGAGACTTGTTGTTCGGGTCGAATTCGTCGCCCTGATAGAACAAACGTGTGAACGGTTCCTTGGTGTAGTACGGGGAGTGCGGGTCCATGTGACGCATAAACAGCAGCCACGGCTGGTCCTGAGCAGCCAGTCTTTCCAGCTCCGGAATGGCAGCCTTGTTCAGTGCTTCTGCCTTGAGAACACCAGGTTCTGATGCATCCCAGTCAGCGTAGGTGATGACCTTGTCACAGCCGCGGCAGGAGTGACCGCCGATGTAGGTAGAGGTATAGCCGTAATCGCGCAGAATTTCGGGCATGGTGCGGACAGCTTCAGTCAAACCGCCCTGATGACGGAGTGCGACACAGTCGGTTGCGAAGCAGTCCATACCGGTGACCATGGACGCATAGCCGGGCGTGGTCGGAATGGACGGTGAGAACATGTTGTCAAAGGTCACACCGCCGTCTTCAATGTAGCGGTCGATGTGAGGTGTGGTCAGACGGTGATAACCATACAGGGACATATGGTCGGAACGAAGGCTGTCGATGCCGAAGAATAAAATATTCGGGTACTTCTTTGCCATAATTTGGTTCTCCTCTATAATTCAGTTGAAATAATGTTTATCTTGCGCCAAGCTGCTTGAGAATGGCATTCATATAGCCGTAGCTTTCAGCCGCGATCATGGTAGCAGTCGCATAATCCTGATCGGGTCCGATGACTTCAAGCGAAACCGGTCCGTTGTAAGCCGCATCGACCATGGCCTTGAAATATCCGTACAGGTCGATGTCACCGCGTCCACAGGCCTGATCGATCGGTGCGCCCGGAGAGGGACCCTCACCCTTGCAGTCACGGATATGAATGTGCTTCATACTGGAGAGGACTGCGGGAAGTGCGAGTGCGGGATTTTCGCCGGCTCGGTGAATGTGGGACGGGTCCATGTCCACACCGAATGCGGGAGATTTGATGGCTTCCATCATGCGCAGGGTTGTGGGTGTGGAATAGACTGCCGCACCGACATGCGCCTTGACACAGAGGGTAATGCCGAATTGCTCTGCGTCCTCTGCGAGCATCTGAATGGTTTCCAAAGATGCCTTGAGTGTGTCTTCATCGTCCATTTTGCCGCCGGGACCGATATTGACAATCGGAATGCCGATTTCCGCACAGGCTTCAAAGGCGGTGTTAAGACGGGTACGGTCATGCGACGCAACTTCGGTTGCCAGATACGGCAGCCCAAGCTCATCGCGGATAGCACAGAGTTCTGCTTTCTGGTTTTTCCAGTCTGCAAGATTCAGATGCTCACACATGCCGGCGATGGCGGAAATTTCCACGCCGTCATAGCCGCATTTCTTAATTGCCTCGGCAGCTTCACGATAGGTGAATGCCTTGAAAAGCACCGAGTTTACGCCAAGTTTGATCATAACATAGGCTCCTTTCTGATTGAAAAACGTACATACCTCCGACAGATGCCGATCACGCCGTTCCGTGTGATAACATATGACAGAAGTTTCTGTGTGCTTAGTATACCATATCCTCCCTCCTTTGTCAATTCATTTTGGGAATCCTGTACAACTTTTTGATTTTGCATCTGACACTGCCCCCTTTTTTTGCAGGGACTCTTGCATATGGCGGAAAACTGTGATATAATGAAACAAATCCGTATTTCACAACCAGGAGAAAAACATGACAGCAATGAAAACGAAGCTTCTTGCAAGTGACTTTGACGGGACGCTGTGTCACAGCTATGCGCCCGAAAATTACCCGGCGACAGCAGAGGTTCTTGCAGCCATCCGACAGTTCCGGACAGAGGGCAATCTGTTCGGTGTTGTCACAGGGCGCGACTGGCGCTGGAGTTATTATGAGCTGAAGAAGAACGGAAAGCTGGACTTTGATTTTATCATTGCGCTCAACGGTGCGCAGGTGTACGACAGCGACGGAAATCTGATTATGGAAACAACCGCAGACGGCAGTGCAGACGTCGGCGGGATGACGCTGGCACACGCTTTGGCTGTGCGGTGCTGGGCGCTGGTCGGCGACTACTTTGCCATCATCCGCGGACGCGACCGCTATCATTTTTCGGCACAGCTTCCGGAGGGCGGGGAATACGACGGTGATATCTATTCACCGCACACCCTGCTGGATTCGATCGGCTGTTTTCATATGGCAAGTGCCATTGCCGAACACGGTACGGATATCACGCCTGCGGCAGAACATCTGGTACGCGAGTTCGGCTCCCATATGAATCCGCAGCCGAACGGCAGGTGTATGGACATCCCGCCGCGCGGAATCGACAAGGGCATTGCGATTGCGAAGTATGCCCGGCAGATGGGGGTAGCACATGACAGCATCTGGACCGCCGGTGACAACCACAACGACATCGCAATGCTGACCCCGTTTCACGGATGTGCCATGGAAAACGGCGTACAGGCGGCAAAGGATGCAGCAGAATACGTCTGCCGCGATCTTGTCGGAGTGATCGAGCAGATTTCACACGCCGACAACACAAATCCCGATTCATTAACGGCAAATACAGTTGCAGATAATTCTATGATTAAATAAGGAGAACAACAATATGAAAGTCGGAAATTCAACCAGTACCTTCTGGTATGGAGAGAACGCAGACGGCATTTTCGGAAGAATGGCTGAAATCGGATATGAAGCTGCTGACCAGTTCATGTGCGATATCAAAGAACCGATCTTCCACGACGATGCGGCACTCCGTGACTACTGCGCCGCAAACAAGGCAGCCGCAGCGGTACACGGCATCACAATCAATCAGCTCCACGGTCCGTGGCCGACCTATGATACCGAAGCAGAAAGCCGCGCGGAGGGCTGGAGATGCTTCCACCGTGCAGTGCTTGCCTGCCACATGATGGAGATTCCGTATATGGTCTTCCATCCGCAGATGCCGTATGGCTGGGGTGTGGAAGAAGAACCGGAGTTGGCAAAGAAGCTCACCGTTGAATTGATGTATGATCTGCTTCCCGACTGCGAAAAGTACGGCGTTACGATCTGTCTTGAAAATATGCCGTTCCGCGGTCATCGGATTTCCACAATGGAACGCATCGTGGAGGTTCTGAAGATCGTCAACCATCCGATGGCAGGCATCTGCTTTGACACCGGTCACAGTCTGATGTTCGGTCATGATCTCGGTGAAATGGCCCGACTGGCGGCGCCGTATCTGCGTTGTCTGCATGTACACGACAATGACGGTACAAAAGATGCACACCAGCTGCCGTTCTACAGCGAAGGAAAAGGAAACTGGGACAACTTTACTGCCGCGCTGTCGGACATCGGCTACAACGGTGTTCTGAGTCTGGAATGTATGGGCAACATTCCGGATGTCCCATTTGATCTGCGCCTGCATTATGAACGTCTGACCTACGGTACCGGACGGTATCTGGCAGATCGCATTGAAAATTCAAAATAACGGAATTGCCGTATGTATTTTTCATGAAACAGTTCCGCACCGGTCAAACAGAAAGATAACGGGGTTGTTGCAAGTTGAAAACTTGCGGCAGGTATTCAACCTGCGACAACCACGGGGTCACGCAGTGACCCGAATTTCCCGGTTTTCATGCCGACCCGCAGTCTGACTGCGGGTCTTCGCATATGAAAATGCCCCTCGGATGAGGGGCAAGGGAAACTTCCAAGGGGCTGAGGCACGTAAGTGCAACAGCCCGGGTTTGTTATTATGTATCGTGTTCTGTTTGCTTATTCCGTTGCTTCTTCATTGGCAGAAGCACAGGCTTCCGTCAGAACAGAACCGACATGGAGCATAACGAAATAGCCCATTGCCGTCAGCAGAAACAGCTCAGCAAACGGCTGAAGCAGTGTCACCCAGTCCCAGATATCACCGGGTGCACCGACCTTACGGATTTCCGAAATCATATTCGTGATGCTTGGCACAAAACGGAAGAAGAACAGCAGTGCTGTCATACAGAAGTACAGACGGCGCAGGACATTCTTTCTGCGTGCAGCAGCATCCTCCTCGACAATACCGACATGAAAACGGGTATCTCCGTCCGGCTGCGGGGCTGTCGCATACGAACCCGGATTGTGGAGAAAATTCTGCCGCGCCCCCCGCTTTCGGCGCTGATACGCCGTGCGGAGCATAGCGCAGAGAAAAATCAGGCACAGGCAGGTGAACAATGACAAAAAGTAGTTCAGCGCCCAGTATGCGGCATAATAGACGATATTGTTTTTGACTGCGGCCGTGCCGGAAAGGTAGAGAACCTCGATAATACCGGCGGCATACGCAATGGTTGCCGACAGCAAGATCAGAACAATCGGCAAAGAAGATTTTCTGACGCCGTAGCGCATCACGGAATAACCGAGAACGCCGTAGGAGGCGCACTGATAAACATAGGAAAGAATCAGCAGCAGATAGTACAGCATCCACTGCAAAACAGTAACGGCAGTCGTCGGATAGAAGACTGCGATATAGGTATCGACATAGACATTGACTGCGCGGAGCAGACCGTCGATCAGAAGCGGGCAGAGAACCATACAGAGCAGCGAAGCAATGCGGATGATCCGCAGCATACGGTGTTCTGCGTGGAAGGATGCCCGGTTTTTGTTGTTGTCTGCCTGCACTGTTGGCATTTGAGTATTATGATTCATCATGGTTGGTTTTCTTTAGCGGTTGTTGTTTCGGTTGGCATCCAGATAATTCTGAAGAATGATCTGTGCGGACAGCGTATCAATAACGGTTTTGCGTTTGCGGGACTTGATGTTGGTTTCATTCAGGATCCGGTGTGCCGCAGCTGTGGTCAGCCGTTCATCAAACTTGACAATCGGAATATCGGTCATGCTCTCCAGAAGCTCCACGAAGGTCTGGATTTTTTCTGCGCGCGGACCGAGCGTTCCGTTCATATTGATCGGATTGCCGATGACGATCAAACCGACATCGTGCTCCTTTGCCGCCGCAAGGATTTCGTCCGCGATTTTGGGCATGTGTCCGGATTTGATGTAGCCGATGCCGCCGGCAAGAAAACCGAGTGCATCGGAAACGGCAAGTCCGGTTCTGGCGTCACCCAGGTCAACGCCGAGGATACGTTTCTGCATGGTCAGGGCTCCTTTATTGTTACATGTTTAATCGATTGCAAAATGCATTTTGCAATCGGTCTCATCGGGCTGACGCATAGCCAACGAAGTTGCAGCGCAACTTCTGAAGAAATGCAATGCATTTCTTCGGATGGCGTCCCGTTGGTCGCTTTGAAGGAGTCTTTTTGGGCGGGAGACCCGCCCAAGCGACGCAATTTGTTTATATATCGCCCGTTGGGCGATAAAGGTAGGCAATTTTGCAATTGCCTATGTTACATGTTCAGATCGGCACTGTCACCGGCATTCTCCGGTTCGCCGCGCCTGATCTTGCGGGTGGTGGTTTTCAGAAATTCCGTTTTGCGGACAATGAGCTTCTTGACATGCTTGTACGGCGGAAATGCAGCATTCACCGTGCGGACAATGTCCAGCAGAAGCATTTTGGCCTTTGCGGTGTTTTCCTCCGACAGCGTCGAAAGATCGGTTTCGTCCGGCAGATCAAGACTTCTTACAATCTCTGTGATATCGGGATAAACGGCGACACAAAGCGTCTGTATGCCGTCCTGCTCCTCAGCATAGACCATGCACTCGGATACGAGCGGATTCTTCATAAAGTATGCCTCCAGCTCTTCCGGGTAAATCTTTTTGCCTGTCTGGGTCACAATCATCGACTTTTTCCGGCCGGTAATACGGTATGCACCGCTCTCGGTCTGCACAGCAAGATCGCCGGTATAAAGCCAGCCGTCGCGCAGAACCTCCGCCGTTGCCGTATCGTTTTTATAATAGCCGAGCATAACATTGTCACCGCGGATACACAGCTCACCGATGCCGTTTTCATCCGGCGCATCGATGCGTACCTGAACGCCGGGAATCGGGAAACCGACATCGTCGGGATTGCGGTAACTGTCGTTGTGCATCAGGGAAATCGGCGCAGTTTCGGTCAGTCCGTAACCGACATAAACGGCGTATCCGAACTGCTCAAACTGACGGAACACGTCCTTTGACAGCGGTGCCGCGCCGACGAGAATCGCACGCAGTCTGCCGCCCATGAACTGGTGTACCGTAGAAAAAATACTGCGGCGGGATTTTTCGGCACCTGTCTTCGATACCATGCCAAGGGTTCCTGAGACAACACCGGTTGCCGCGCGCTGCACACCGAGCAGCAGCTTGCCGCCGCGTGCTTCGGTATAGCCTTTTCTGACAAAACGCGCCATAAATTCCAACACCGCCGGAACGGTGACGAGGACAGTCGGGCGGAACAGTGTCAAATCAGACGGCATTCTGCGCATACTGTCGTTGAATGCAATGCTCGCGCCGCTGTACAGAACGGCAAGAGCGGTTGTGCATTCGTAGGTATGATGCAGAGGCATATGGGACAGAACACGGTCACTTTCGTGTACCTTGAATTGCGTGCAGACACTGACAATGTCCGAGCAGATGCTGCGTTGAGACAGCACTACGCCTTTGGCGGCACCCATTGTACCGGAGGTATACAGCAAAACTCCCGGTGCATCGGGATCGACCGTGTGATTTTCATAGGAACGGCTTCCTGCCCGGCGCAGAGCATCCCCCTGCGCAAAATACGTATCCGCCATGGAAAGCGGCAGCTTCAAAATGGAGGGACAGTCCACAGCATCGAGCTTTTCCCGTATGTCCTCTCCGTAGAGAATTGCCGTACATCCGGCGTCAGACAGAAGGTCAGAAAACTCATCCGGGCGCAGATCCTTGTCTAAAGGAACAATGACACCGCAGCCGCAGCCAATTGCAAGATAAGAGATTGCCCACAGATAGGAATTCTTTCCGCTGACGGCAATTTTCTGTCCTTCCAGTCCCATCGCACAAAGATACGCCGCAAGGTTCCGGACATCCCGGGCAACTTCGGCATAGGTACGGCATACAGCACCGTCTCCTGCCGGATCGCGCCAGGTATAGGCAATGTTTTCCGGATACCGCGCCGCGATCCCATCAAGCAGATCACGGAAGCTGTTCATTTCCCATGTCGGATATGTCAATATTGTATTCTTCTTTTTCATAATCTCAGCGCTGCCGCACATGTCGTGCGGACAGCGGGCTCCTTTCCGGTTTCGGAATTTCAGATACAGTCAGTATACCACAGAAATGTGACAGAATCATGAATACCGGAGGAGGTTTGCGTTAATTCGGCTTTTCGCAGTCAGTTCCAGTCATGAAGCGCTTCCATATCGTCATACGGCGCATCACGGAAGCAGGCGGGAAGTGCAGTTTGCGCCATGTCGGCATCAATGTAGTCAAACAGTACACGGAAGTCGTCCGGGCGGTGTCCGTGACCGCCCATGCGGTAATGGCAGACACAGCCGCGCACATCGCCGTACCGGCGCCAAACCTCACGTGCGGCAAGATTTGACAGATACGAGCCGCGCGGATTTGCCCAGATGTCACCGTAGCCGTTGGTTTCGATCAGACAGCGTGGGTAGACGAGCGCCTTGATGAAGTGCGAGTCGTGCGGCAGCTCACCCTCCCGGCCAATGTAGTCACGCAGTCCCTCTCCCATCCAGTACGGAAATGTTTTGAACATGAAATCGAGCGGTTCTCCCTGTGCGCGGTCAAACTTGCCCTCCTCCTCACGCTGTAGGAAGCGGTACGCGCCGCAGCCGTGTGTTCCGGAACCGTTGGGATTGACATAACGGATGCGCGCATCCGTTGCACCGGCAAGCAGTACGGTTTTGCCGCCGCGCGAGTGCCCGGTCGCTGCGATATATCGCATATCGGCAAAGTCGGTCTGCTCCAGCGCATCGAGTACACGGTGATATCCCCATGCCCACGCGGAGATCGTTGAGAATCTGTAATCGGGGTATACTGCGTGAATGCCGTATTGCCACTCATGATCGGTATAGTCCGGCGCCATTTCCGTGCGTGCAAACATAACGACGGCATAACCGCGCTTCAATGCCTGGGCAATCACATCATCGGTCCATGCAACCGTATACATGGCATCGCCCGTTACGATGACAGGCATCCGACCCGGTCTCTGCGGAATGTATGCTGTGATGCAGAAGGAAAATGGGTGATCCTTTGTACCGCAGTGAATACGGTAATGGGTAGTCTGTCCGCGGCCGCGATCATCAAGATGTTCCACACGGACCGTATCGGGTTTGGGCGGCATTCCGTCAAATTCGAGAGCAATGGTATCGCATAGGATTTCTTCACGGCGACGCATCCAGTCTTCTTCCGTGACAACAGCGGTCCCGTCACGAAAAACAAACGGGTTCGGCAGCATACCAAGGCGGATGTCATGTCTCATAGTCAAAATCTCCTTTTCCTGTTTGGTTAGTTTTCTGCGGTTTCCAGATAGGCATCGACAATTTTTTGCAGATTCTTTTCTGCGTTCTTCTGTGTTTTTGTCAGGGAAGAAACGACCTCGCGGCTGGCTTTTGCCAAAAGTGTCTGTGCAAAATTGTATCCGGAAATGTTGTTGATAAAATGTGGATCAAAGACACGGTTGGAAATGATGATGTCAACCATTTCTGCGGAATCCTCATCGCGGGTGTTTCTGCCCTTGATGATGATATCGTAAAGAGACGGGGTAATGCTGTCATAGGCTGCGGCAGCAAGCGCTTCGGTAATCATACCGGTGCGTGCAGCATCTGCCGGATTGTTCGGGATTACAATGAAGTTGCCGGCGCCGTTGACGCAGGTGATGTAATTTTCCTGATTCTCATCGAACTTCGGATTCGGGATGATGCCGAATTCGTCTTCCATGTCGCGGAAATAACGGTCGATCTTGAAGAACATCGCATCACAGAAGAACGCACCGCCGTTGGTAAAGCAGGAATAGGTCTGCGGATAGATGGCACCGTCTGTGACATAATATGCCTCGTTTTCGACGACGATCTGATACATATAATCATAAATGGCATTGATGCGGTCAAAGTCATAGGAAATATGGGGAATGTCATCCGCATCCTTTTCGGACAGCATACCGCCGGCACCGTAGAACAGCGCATAAGGATTGTCATACGACCAGCCGGAATAGGAGAACAGATCATCGCCGTAGGTCATTTTACCGTCACCGTTGAGATCGCGCGACAAACCTTTGGTCATCTGTGCCAGCGCATCCAGCGTCCATGTTCCGTTCCGGACCATATCATACGGCAGTTCCATGTCATATTCGGAAAACAGCGTCTTGTTGAAGGTCAGGCAGGAGGAAATCATCAGTGAGGTCGGGCTGATGTCACCGGTTGCCATATACGCCATACCGGCAACGGAAAGACCGTCGAGTGCCGCCTTGTCCCACCACGGATTTTCCATATTCATATTCGGCATTTCATACAGATTGTAAAGATAGCCGCCTGTGGCAGTAGAGATGACGGTGCAGTTGTGAAAATACAGATCATACTCGGTCAGACCCGCGGAAACCTGCTTCTGGATGGTAGAATTGACTGTATTGCCGTCAGCATTCGATGCATCGATTTTGATGTTGTACATTTCCTCAACCAGAGAGTTGCGGCGGAAGACCAGGTCATTGAGAACATCACCGTTTTCCTCGCCGACCGTTTCAATGTCCACCTGCTGATTTTCCTGGTTTTCATGCAGGACGCGGAAGATGTGTCCCTGATAGTCTGCGGCAGGCAAGGTGGAAAGCGACGTCGGCTCCTCCGTTTCAGCGGCAGTTTCTGTGACTGCGGCAGGATCGCCGGCACTTGTTCCGGTACCCGTTGTTTCCGCAGACGGGGCATCCCCGCAGGCGGCAAGCAGGGTACACAGCAAGCCCGCGGCAAGGATATGGGTGGAAATGGAATCGTGTTTCATAAACAGCCTCTTTTCCTTTTGGTTTATAAGTATTATACCGAATCCCGGCATATTTTGCAAGTGAAACTGCAAATTTTTCATCATTGCGGCAAATAAATCATCCGTTGCTGTCTGAAGATGCCGAAGCACAGGTATTGATGACAGATGCACCGAGGATCAGAACACCGCCGACGCCCTGCATCGCGGAAATGTCCTCGCCGAGGATAAAAACAGAAAGAATCACCGCAATGAGCGGATCAATATACGAAAGCAATGCCGCCTCCTGCCCGGAAATACCGCGCAGAGAGGCAAAGTAGACTGCATAGGTAGCACCGGTATGCAGAAATCCGATGCAGAGCAGCGCTGCCCAGCCGATGCTGTCAAGTACTGTAATCTGTATGCCGGATGTGAGCAGGACATACGGCAGGAGCACGATTGCTGCTGCGAGAAACTGTACAACTGTACGTGAGATCGGATCGTCAGCGACAGGATCACCGGGTACCCGATTTGACATTCCTTTGTTGATCAGCACCACTGCGGCATACAGGCAGGCAGCGCCAAGACCGAGTGCGATCCCACACAGATCGTCGGCAGAAACACTGACCGCACCTGTCATCAGAACAACGCCAGCTGTGCTGAGGAGAAAACAAGCGATCCTGCATACACCGATCTGCTCATGAAACAGAATCGGCGAGAGCACCGTCACGAGCACAGGCGAAAAATAGTAGGCAAGCGTCGCCGTCGACACTGTGGTATAGCGGTAGGCCTCAAACAGCAATATCCAGTTGAAGCCGATAGCCGCTCCCGAAAGCCACAGAAGCGGATGTCCGAGACGGCGGCGATACGGTAATGCTTCCCCGGTTGTTCTGTTCGATTGCGGATGCATACGGCGGTATATCAGGACTGTCTCCAGCAGAAGGAGCGCAAGTATCGCGCGGTACAGGGCGATCTCCGCCGATGGGAGCGGAATCATCCGTACAAACAAGCCGATGGAGCCGAAGACGCTCATCGCACCGATCATGCCGATACGCGCCGAATTGTGTGACGGTTTCATATCAATTCGCACGGCTTTCTGCTTCGGTCAGAGCATATACCCGCCGTCCGGCTTCCAGTGCCGCGGCAAAGCCTTCTTCCAGACTGCGGTTGCCAATACCGCACTCCAGTGTCAGCATTCGGGAAAACAGCGGTGCACGGGAAAGTGCTCTGACGGTATTTCTCCAGTCCACAGTACCTTCAAAGGGCAGGGAATGCAGATCCTGCGTGCCATCGTTGTCGTGCAGATGCATGGCAAGCAGGCGATGGGCATACGAATCAAGGTAATTTTCGCCGGGAGAAAATGCATTTTCATGACCGGAATCATAACAGAAACCGACATGCCGGCTGTCGATGTTGTCCAGCAGATACCGTACATATACGGGATAGACGGAGTTTTCCAGTGCCAGATAGACCCCGTGCTTTTCCGCTGCCTCTGCCGCGCGCAGATACCGCCTCAGACCGATTTCCAATGCACCGGCCGGGCAGTCGTGTCCCCATGTAACATGCGCTATGCCGATGCGGATACCAAGGGAAGCCATGTCGGACAGTTCCCGGATCAAACGTTCGAGAACGCGGTCACCGACATCTCCCTCCGACCAGACTGCGGTCATACCGGCACCGGTCAGATGGACATTTTCAATCGGAAGACCGTATTTTTCGGCAAGGCGGACCTGATTGGACCAGGATGTTTCTGTACCGATCAGTTCCGCCTCAAAATCAAGGCAGACTGCGTCAAATCCTGCATCGCGGATTGCGGCAATGCGCGCCTCAATCGGATACGCTGTCGTCACACCGGAATAAATGGAATACTGCATGAATGTCTCCTTCTATTGTCAGAATTTCAAAGAACCGCGATCGTGTGACCGCGGTTCTTCTTTTGGATGATCTTACAGAACGAGCGACGGCGCGGTATAAACGCGTGCGGCAAGCTCCTGATTGAGCAGATACAGACCTCTGGCATCAGAGCCGAACAGCTCCATCTTGGAGATCAGATCGGTGGCGTTGGTTTCTTCCTCGCCCTGTTCCTTGACGAACCAGTCAAGGAACTGCATTGTGCGGAAGTCGCGCGCTTCGTATGCCGCTGCATAAATGTCGTTGATGAGAGAGGTGACATAGATTTCATGCTCCAGACCGGCCTTCAGAACGTCCATATCACAGGTGAAAACCTTGTCGGGTTTTGCGATGGCATCGAGAGTGACAGGCATATTTTCGTTCTGGAGATAGGTATAGAACAGCATCGCGTGGTCGCGTTCTTCCTGCGCCTGAACCATATACCAGTTTGCGAAACCGTCAAGGCTTCTTGCCTTGAAATAGTTGTGGAATTCGAGATAAAGGTATGCGGAATAGAATTCCTTGTTGATCTGTGCGTTGAGCAGTTCGTGAACCTTTGCGTTTACCATAATGATTAGTCTCCTTTTCTTTGGGTTTGTTTTTTTTTCGGATTATTCGTTTTCGGTGCCGTACCAGCGGCCGCCCTGTGCCTGCTTTTCGTCTTTTTCGAGCAGCTGTTCATGGTTTTCGATGACTTTTTTGAAGATTCTGACGTAGCTGTCGATGATGTCGCGGTCAAAATGCTTGAACCACGGTACAGAGAAGCACTGAATATCTGTAGACGGTGCGCACTTGTCGTCGTCCAGACGCACGTCGGTGTCATTGTAGACGATACGTGACGGCTTACCTTCGTTGCGCAGATCGAAGGTCTTGAAGAATGGGTGCGTGTGCAGGCAGAAGTTACCGCCGTCCCATGCACCGCGGTAGCCCTCGGCACGAAGTGCTTCGCAGAATTTCTTTACAGACAGACCGCCAAGCTCCTCTGCATGATAGACACCGTGCGGGGAATACCAGCCAGCCATGTTGGAGCCGGTAGACTCATCAACACGGACGGCACGGATGCCCGGCAGACCCTCCAGCTGATCCCAGAAATAGTTCATGGCGCGGCGGATCTCGGCACAGCGTTCATCGTAGTACTTCAGCTGTACACGAGCGAGAGCAGAGCAGAGCTGGTTTGCGCGGCCCTTTGCACCGCCGAGTGCGATGTGGAAATAGTCCTTGAGATCGTCGGATTCCTTGATGTAATTTGAATTGTTGCGCTCGTAGTGACCGAATGCCATGGCGCGCTCGTACAGGCGCGTATCGTCGGTGACGAGAATACCGAGCTCACCTGCCGCAAACGACTTGCCGCTCATTAAGGACATTGCCGCAATGTCGCCGAATGTACCGAGCTTCTTGCCCTTGTACATACCGCCCTGTGCGTGGGAAACGTCCTCAATGACATACAGGTTGTGCTTCCGTGCGATTTCCATGATCGGGTCCATGTCCGCAGGATATGCAAAATAGTGGACAACCATGATCGCCTTGGTGCGCGGGGAAATGCAGCGCTCAATGTCGGCGGGATCCATTGACAGGTTTTCGTCGATGTTGCAGAAGACCGCCGATGCGCCGAAATTGATCGCCTGCGAGACGGAGCCCCAGTAGGTCTTTGTCGGACAGATGATCTCGTCACCGTGTCCGAGTCCGATGGCAAACATCGCAGAAGTTAAAGACATCGTACCGTTGCAGTACGCGATGGCGTATTTTCTGCCCTGCCATGCGGCGAATTCTTCCTGGAATTTCTCTGTGATGTCGGTTGCGGAGAACTTATTGTTTTTGACAACGTACATTGCCGCGTCATAGTCTTCCTCGGTCATAATCGGCCAGGAAAACATGGCGCCGTTTTCTTCGGTCAGTACCGGAGTACCGCCGAGCAGTGCGAGTTTTTCCATAATGTTACTCCTGATATTTATTTTTTGTGTGTGCGGTCTTCAAAATTTACTTCAGCTTCAGCAGCTTTTCCGCATTGCCGCGGGCAATCTTGTAATAAACGGTTTCGGAGAGTGCGCCCTCCGCACGCATACCGTCAAGGAAATCGCGGAATTCAAACGGATGGCGGTTGACCGTTGCGCAGATGTCGCAGCCGTAGAGCAGGCGATCCTGGAATTCTTCCATAAAGCGTGCGGCATGTTCGGGGTCGCGGCGCATGGAGTTCATGCCGCTTCCGGCGGAGAAGTCGCAGTAGAGGTTTTCGTAGGTGCGGAGCAGACGGTGAACGGTGCCGTCTGTGACCTTACCGCTGGGATACTGATTGCGTGTTTCCTCGGTCAGATCGGCGGAGATTTCTGCCCAGAACGGCTGGGAGTGACCGATGAACTTCAGGCGAGGATGCTTCTTGAGCATCTTTTCCAGACGCGGCAGATGCAGATCATCAACAATGCCGTATTCGTGCCCCGGATAAGGCGAGATGTGGAACAGAACGGGCATATCGCATTCCTCCAGATGGTGGAACAGATTGTCCATGAACGGATCGTCAGCGTACATGTTGGAGGTCAGCTCGCCGAGACCGCGTGCGCCGAGGGACTTGTAGTGATTGAGCAGATACGACAGGTCTGCGTCGGGACGGTTGCCCATCGCACGGGGATCGACATTGCAGAACCAGACAAAGCGGTCGGGATGCGCATCGGCGATGACCTTGTAGTCTTCGTTGGTTGAAGTGAACATCATAGAGGTCGGATTGACAATCGGCAGCAGAACACCGTATTCGATGTCCAGCTGGTCGTACATGCCAATCAGCTCCTCAACTGACGGATAGGTCAGATTGGTGCCGAGCAGACGCGGGGTCAGCGTCGGGTGTGCGGATACATGGGCATGAACGTCAATTTTGCAGATGATTTCCATGGGATTCTCCTTTCAGGGTGTATAGTATATAAGCCTCCCTCGCCGAGGGAGGTGGCATGCGAAGCATGACGGAGGGAGTAGGGGCGGACACAACAGGGTGTGCAAAGTGAACCCCCTCAGTCTGCGGGTCGGTATGAAATCCGGTTCACTTCGTGTCCCCGTTGGTAACGCAGGTTGAAACCTGCTGCAGATTTTCAACTTGCAGCAAACGTTTTGTGAATCAGAAGCACTTGCCTGTTTTGCAGTCCTCGGCTGCATCGCCGCGGAAGCAGACCTCGTTCGGACACTGTCCTGACTCCATCGCAAGCAGATTTTGCACGGTGGTTTCAGCAATGTTGGACAGTGCCTCCTCGGTTAAGAATGCCTGATGGGAGGACACAATGACATTGGGCATCGAGATCAGACGGGCCAGTGTGTCGTCCTCCAGAATGTGACCGGAGTTGTCTTCAAAGAACAGGTCGGATTCTTCTTCATAGACATCCAGACATGCCGCGCCGACCTGCCGTGCCTTGATGGCAGCAAGAAGCGCTTCAGCGTCAACCAGTGCACCGCGGGAGGTGTTGATCAGAACCACGCCGCGCTTACAGGCTGCGAGTGTTTTTTCATTGATGATATGATACGTATCCTCCGTCAGCGGACAATGCAGAGACAGAATATCGGCATTGGCAAACAACGTATCCAGCGAAACATACCGTACCGTATCGCCGTTGTCAAGATCAGCGGCAGGGTACTTGTCGTAGGCAAGCACCTTCATGCCGAAGCCGCGGCAGATATCAATGAAGACGCGTCCGATGCGTCCGGTACCGATGACACCGACTGTCTTTCCGTGCAGATCGAAGCCGGTCATACCGTTCAGACTGAAATTAAAGTCGCGTGTGCGGATGTAGGCTTTGTGAATGCGGCGCACAGAGGTCAGCAGCAGCGCAATCGCGTGCTCGGCAACGGCATACGGCGAATACGCAGGGACGCGCACCACATGAATGCGGCCGAATGCGTGCTTCACGTCGACATTATTGAAGCCGGCACAGCGCAGGGCAAGTGTCCTGACACCGAGCTGCTGCAGGCGGTCAATGACCTCTGCGTTGACGGTATCGTTGACGAATACGCAGACCGCGTCGGCACCGGCAGCCAGATCGACAGTATCTTCATTGAGCTTGGTTTCATAATATTTGATCTTGATTCCCGCTTCTGCCGCAAATTGGTCAAATGCAGGTTTATCATAAGGTTTGGTATCAAAAAATGCAAGTTTCATGTACAGCTACACTCCCGGGTGGATTTCCTTTCGTTTAGTATACCACAATCAGTCGGGGTTTGCAATGGAAACAGAAAAATTTTTTTTGAAAATTTCGTGACGCGGCAGTCAGTGGTAAACTGTACCGTTTCATCCCTGCGCGCTGGAATCTCCTCTGCCTGAAGTCCGGCGTTTCTGTGTGATTTCCGTTGACAAATGAACTATGTTGTGGTATACTACCCACAAAATACAGAAACAGAAAGGAACCATCTCATGAAACTTCGTAATACTGCCGCCATTCTGCTGGCACTTCTGACCCTCGCACAGGTCTCCTGCGGCTCCGATACGACGGCCGCGCCCGAAACGGATACTGCTGCCGATACGACAGAGGCCGTCACCGAAACCGCAGATCCTCTGCCCGATAACCTCCCCGAACGTGACTTCGGCGGCGAAACCTTCGTCATTCTCTCCCGCGATGACCTTGACCACCGACTGGAGGCGTTTGCCGAGGAAGAAAACGGTGAACCCGTCAACGATGCCGTCTTCCAGCGCAACCGCACCGTGTCCGAGCGCTTCAACATCAAGTTTGACTTTGTCTGGGCAACGGAGGCCGATGAGTATACGCTGACCGATATGGTCGAGGAAGCGGTCACAGCTGGCTCCGAGGACTATCACATCGCCATTCCGCAGACCACCTACGGCGGCTTCTGCGCACCGGACGGCTACTTCTATAACTGGCACGATATCCCGTACGTCAATCTGAACCAGCCGTGGTGGAACGCTGATTCGGCAGAGCGTCTGACCATCGACGGCAAGCTCCACCTGCTCATCGGCGATTACCTGACGACACAGCTGGACTATACGTGGTGCATGATCTTCAACAAGCAGATGGTCGAAAATTACGACCTGGAAAGCCCGTACGAGCTGGTCAAATCCGGAAAATGGACGTTTGACACCTTCAGCGAGTACATCAAGGGCGTTTCCGGTGACATTGACGGCGACGGCAAGATGACTGAAGCAGACCGCTGGGGCTTTGTCACGCACTCGGACAGCGCCATCGGTACATGGACATATGCCATGGATCTGTCTGTTGCGGAATATGACGCAGACGGCTATCCGATCATCACGGTCAACAATGAAAAGACCATCGACGTTGTTAACCGCCTATACACGCTGATTTATGAAAGCGACACCACCCTGTACAACAACTGGAACGTGCATGAGCAGGACCCCAAGATCAATGCACTGTTTGAACAGGGCAATGCGCTCCTTGCCGCAACCAAGTTCAACTCCATCACTGCACTGCGCAACATGGATGCCGACTTTGGTATCATTCCATACCCCAAGTACGATGAGGCGCAGGAAAAGTACTATACACAGGTTGACCTCCATGCAGGCGTTCTCGCTGTCCCGTCCAACGTCTCCGATCCCGAGCGCACCGGTATCATCATGGAAGCGCTGTGTGCAGAATCGCATAAGCATGTCGTTCCTGCGTTCTATGACATCACGCTGAAGACCAAGGGTGCGCGTGACAACGACTCCGCGGAAATGCTCGACCTCATCCTCGACGGCAGATATACGACGCTTGTTTCAGCTTATGAAGGCTGGGAGGGGGTTCAGTGGTTCACCATCAACTGTCTGAAGAATTCCTCGAACAACTTCGTCTCCCATTACGAGCGCAACATCAAGAAATCCGAGCTGCGCTACCAGAAGATTTTCGAGGCGTACCAGAATATGGAACAATAATATGAAACATGTGATTCACACAACCGACTGCTTTCATCCGCACAACGATCCCGACGACCATTTCGACCTTGCCCTCCAATACGCGCTGGCGGCGATGGGACATCTCTCCCTTGACGGTGTCATCATCGACCATCCCTCCCGTTCCCAAGGCGGACCGTATGCGCCTGCCGCAGCTGCCTGTGCACAGCTTGGGATGCTTTCCGGCGTGACGGTTCCGGTGACGGTCGGTGCGGCAGTCGGTACACGGTGCATCGGCGATACGCTTGAAGACCTCGGCATCCACGGTACACGCGGGGCTGACGAAATCCTGCGCGTCCTGCGCCGCAATCCCGAAAAAACCGCGCTGGTCATGGTCGGTGAGGCATCCGATATTGCCGCCGCCGTGTCAAAGGCCCCGGAGCTGTTCCGCGAAAAGTGTGCCGGTATTTATCTGGTCGCAGGAACCGCATCCCATCCTGACGGCATCGAGCGCGAGTGGAACGTCATGTGCGGCAGAGCGGCCTACATCACCGTGATGCGCGCGCCGTGTCCGGTATATTGGTGTCCGTGCTTCCAGGCCCTCGGCGAGGGCGGCGACTACTTTGGAGAGCACAACTTCGGCGAGAACAGCGGGCTGTTCTTTGAGGCGCAGGGACCGCTGTTTGAAGCAATGCCGACGCGCCTGCGTGCGTTTTTTTCCTTTATGTTTGAAAAGAGTACCGATCCTCTGTGGCTCGATGCACTGGAACGTACCGAGCTGTCAGATGCATATCACGCCGAGACAGGACGGATGCGCCGTTTCTATTCGACATCGGCTATTCTTCACGCCGCCGGACTGTCGGCCGACGCATCCGGCGCTCTGGTTCCGACTGAGGATACACGTGCCATCTTCTCCTATGTGCCGATCACGGCAAGCTGTGATTCTGACGGTGTTGTTCGCTGGACATATGCAGAAAAGCCAGATCCCGATTCCCCACGCTGTATTCTGCACATCAACGATGATCCTCACTTTGGCGGTGCAATGATGCGGACGATGGCGGCATTGTATGCAATTCTTCAATAAAGGAAAAGTATCCTGAACTTGTCCTCCTAAACACATCAAAAACACCCGCAGAACAAGACCTGTGTGATCTTTTCTGCGGGTGAATGTTTTGTTATGTTATGTCAATGATTTGACGTCACTTATTTGACATCATACTTGTCGATGAGCTTGTGCATGTTCACGCACAGCTCCGGAACGGGAACGCTTCTGCCGCACTCAAACGCGAGATAGCGGTTGTAGCCTGCATCGCGGATGGAACGGAAGACGTTGTCATAGTTGATTTCACCGGTGCCGGGTTCGCGTCTGCCGGGGTTATCACCGATGTGGAAGTGACCGATAAGATCGATGTTCTCGGTCGCATTGCGGATGACATTGCCTTCGGAGATCTGCTGATGGTAAATATCAAACAGAATCTTGCAGTTGGGAGAGTCGACAGCCTTGATCATCTTGACCGCTTCCTCGGTCGTAACCAGATAGAAACCCATGTGGTTGACGAGGATGTTAAGCGGTTCGAGCACGATCATGATGCCTTCTTCCTCGGCGATGTGGGACAACGCCTTCAGGGTCTTCACGCAGGTATCGAACTGTTCCTCGTCTGTAACATCAAAACGGCGGTTGCCGACGGTTGCGCAGATGTTGGGAACGTTCATCTTCTTTGCCGCCGCAACGGATTCACGGAAGGATGCGATGAAGATATCGCGCGTATCCTCGTAAACCATACCGTGTGTCCATGCCATCTGCTCCGCGTATTCCGGATGCTCCTTGGACTGGATGACGATACAGGTCGAGGTCACACCGCATTCATCGAGCGTGGCACGTGCCAGATCGAGATCGAGGTGATTCCATCCGAGCTGTTCGACTGCCTGAAAGCCGTATTTTGCACCCATACGGACATTCTGATACCAGTCACCGCCGAACCAGCCGCCTGCTGCTGAAAATTTCATAATAGTTTTCTCCTTTCGGACATAAAGTTGTTGGATTCATTATAACATGAACCTTGTGTAAAATCAAGACGGAAAAGAAAATTTTGCGAAAAATCTGACGCGGCAGAATGATTTTCATCTGACGCGGGAGAGCGGTCTTTATCCGTTCATCTTCGCATTGCCGATAAATCCTGCATCGGGATACAGCTCACACTCAGAAAACAGGCTCTCGGCTGCAGCGTGAAATTCAGCAAGAGAAGCCGCTTTACGCAGTCTGCGCCGGTGAGACTCAGCATCGGCAAACAGTACAATCCAATAAGCAAACAGCTCCTTCATGCGGAACAGCACATGCCGCTCGCCGGACAGCCGTGTCTTTGCGTCCTCACACAATGCAAGATAGAATTGCCGGATGCGCGTTTTGTCGGTCGGGACCACCGTGCCGCCTGCAAGCTGTGCGCGAATCTGTCCGAACAGCATCGGATTGGACACCGCACCGCGTCCGAGCATGATAGCGTGCGGCAGATGTCCGAGCGCATCACAGACGGTACACACATCCTCCACTGTGAACAGGTCGCCGTTGATACACAGTGGAAGAGCAGTATTCTGCACAGTATAGACCGTCATGTCGGTATGAACATCACCGCGGTACATTTCCTTTCGCACCCGCGGGTGAAGAATCAGCTCGGAAATCGGATAGCGGTTGTAGACAGGCAGAATTTCAAAAAATTCATCGGGTGCAAAGACGCCAAGACGGGTCTTCACGGACAGGGTCATGCCGCCGCCGTGCGGTGAAAACAGCAAATCAGAGAACACCGCATCAAAAAAACGGTCAAGCGCGTCGGGATCGGAGAGAAATCCGGCACCGCGTCCGCGGCTCGTGACCGTTCCGGACGGGCAGCCGAGGTTGAGATTGACACAGCGGTAGCCCATGTCATAAAGCACACGCGCACCGAGCAGAAACGTTTGGGGCGTGTTGCTCATGATCTGCGGAACCAGATCATAACCGTTATTGTTGGCGGGAAGGACAGCTGCACGGTCACGGTCGGTGATCGGCGTATCCTGCGTCGGTGTGAAAAATGGCGCAAAATAGGCATCCGGTGCAGCATCGGCAAACAGCGATGCATGAATGCTGCGGAAAAACCGGTCCGTCACGCCCTCCAGCGGCGCAAAATAGAGCTTTGGGGTCATATACGGCTTCCTTTTTATGAATTGGATTTGGGGACTATGTCAATGATGACCAGCTCCGGGCGGTTGAAAATCCGCGGCACCCATGTGGTTTCGCGGGCAAGACCACGGCTGACGATCATTGTTGTGCCGTTTTCGTCATACCGTCCGCCGGCATAGCGCGGAAGCACACCCTGATGCGGCGCATAGACACCATTGAGCAGAAACGGAATCCGCCACTGTCCGCCGTGCGCATGTCCGCAGAGAACCAGATCGAAGTCGGTCTCCGCATAGCGGTCAAAATATTCCGGTCGGTGCGAAAGCAGCACAGAACATCCCGCGTCGGCAGCGATGTCCGACAGCGCATCAAGATGTACGGAAAAGACGCTGTCTGGTGCACTTTGGGCAGCGATGTAAGCATTGTGGTCATCGGGGGCTGCCTGCACACGGTATGCCTCCGGGTCATCGATGCCGCCCAGAAGGAGCGTCTCGCCGCGAACGGTCACCGTTCTTGTGTCGTTTTCCATCACGGTGACACCGTACTGTGCCAGAAGCTCCATCTGCTGTGCAAACCGCGTCCCCCCGCCCCAGTATTCGTGGTTGCCCGTGACATAATAACACGGATAGCGGTCAGCAATCCCGGAGAGGAACTGTTCTGTGTTGGTGTCATCGATGACATCGTCAAAGATGTCACCGCCCAGCAGCAGAGCATCGGGATTTTGCGCACGGATGGCATCAATCAGCGACGATTGGTTCTCACCGTAGGAACATGAATGCAGATCGGTGATAAGCGCCAGACGGACGGGGGCAGCAAGTTCGTCCGTTTCGACAGTATATCGCCGCACCAGAAGACGCTGATCCAGCACGGTGAGCGCAAGAATCAAAAGCAATACCGCCGCGGTGACGATGATCGCGGTGCGGCGGTATCGGGATTTTGGGAGATTCTTCATTGCATATGTGCGGATCAGTCGGACTCACCGGCAGGCGGCACAATCTCACATTCATATCCGCAGGGAACAGCCGGAACAAAGAATCCGGTTTCGTCAAATGCCATTTTCTGAATGTTGAAATAGCGCGGTGCACCTGTGACCGAAGGATTGGTTTCCTTCATGCCGTGGTATGCGCACCACAGCTCCGTTCCGTCCGGGGAGCGGAAAAACGATGCATGTCCCGGACCGTAAACGTCATTGCCTTTTTCAAAGATCGGGGTCGGGTGCTTTTTCCAGCAGTCCGCAGAACACATGTCGGCGACGTTTCCGGGGCGTCCTGTGAATTCCAGAACACCGAGGCAGTACTCGTCCGACCAGCAGCCGTTGCCCGAGTAAACAATGTACAGCCGATCCCCCTGTTCGACGAAGAACGCGCCCTCGTTGATCGGGCTTCTGTCATATGGCGGGACAAGCTCCCAGTCGTATTCGGCATATGCAATCATCGAACACGGCTCACCGAAGGTGTACGGTGTCACGAGTGGTCGGATGTCCAGCACCTGTCCGAGCTTGGGGTCGACGCGGGAATAGCAAATATACTGCTGTCCATTTTTGTCGGTATAGACTGTCGGGTCGATAGAAAAGACGTCGGGAGTAGGGAAGCCGCAGAACTGCCAATCACCAAACGGGTCAGCAGTCTCGGAGCCGAAGATCATCAGACGCTTCTGTCCCGGTTCTTTTGTCACACGACAGGAGGTGTAGATATACCACAGGCCGTTCGGTGCACGGTGCATTTCCGGTGCCCAGATATCCCCCCAGATGTTGTTGTCTCCATTTGCCATGACGATAATTTTGGAATCGGCATCGGTGACAATGTGTCCGGCATGACGGGAACGGAACAGCTCCAGCCGGGATCCACGGGTGAACAGTGCGTAGTAGTACCCGGTGTCCGGGTCATAGGTCATATACGGATCGGGAGCGTCGAAGGGAGAGACGGGATTGTGAAAGGTTGTCATAGCGGCCTCCATAATTCTGGACAGTCTGTTTTGAAATTCCGTGTGAACGATTTCATAAAGTACTTTTTATAAAATACCACGTTCCAAAGCAGATTCGATGAATTCCGCAAACAGGGAATTGGACCATGCAAACCATGCGCGGGTAAATTCATTCGGATCGTTTGCATCAAAACCTTCGTGCATATAACCGGTATCGGCATCGGTAGAGACAAGGGTATCGATCAGGGAACGGATTTCGTCAGAATCAAGTGCGGTCAGCCCCTGCATCGACAGTGCGATGTGCCAGATATAGCCCTCCGGTGTATGCGGAGAACCGACGCCCTTGGCAGCCTTTCCGCTGTAATAAAACGGGTTGTCCTCGCTCAGAATAAACGCACGGGTGTTGAGGTAGATCGGATCGTCGGGTGCGCAGAAGCCGAGATACGGTGCAGAGAGCAGGCTGGGAACATTGGCATCGTCAGCAAGAATGTGGTTGCCGAAGCCGTCTGTTTCGCAGGCATACATCTTACCGTATTTCGGATGGATGACGATACCGTACATCTGAATGCCATGTTCGATTTCTTCACACAGCGCATCGATTTTTCCGAGCAGTTTAGAAATGCGTGCTTCATCACCGCCGACAGCAGGGTATGCCGTGAAAATCTCATGCAGCTGGCGCAGAGAAACGACCGCAAACATGTTGGAAGCAATCGGATAACCGAAGGTGCAGCTGTCATCGCTGGGACGGAAGCCGGACCAGGTCATGCCGGTGTAATTGACAGGATAACCGCGGCCGTCGTTGTGCAGCGTGTCAATCCAACGGCAGTCGGGACGCTTGAAGTAATATGCAGATTCGGTCATGTGATGCTGCTCGGTGATCCACAGATCGACGATGGTTTCAATGCTTGCAACAAAGGACAGATCAAAGATGGTATCATCGCCGCAAGCCTTCCAGTAAAGATAAGCCAGGCGGATCGGATAGCAAAGGGAGTCAACCTCATACTTGCGCTCCCAGACCCAATCGTTGCAGACAGGACGGTCATCGACATAGTGGTGACCAACAGGCTCCAGATTGAAGGAGTTTGCGTACGGATCACAGCGGACATAGAACATCTGACGGACAATCAGTCCCCGGAGCAATGCACGGATTTCAGGATCATCGCAGGTCAGCGGCAGATATTGCGTAACCTGTGCGGTGGAGTCACGCAGCCACATGGCGGGTATGTCGCCGGTGTAGAGGAAAGTAGAGCCGTCGGGCAGGATCTCGGCAGTTGTTTCCAGCGTATTGGGGTAGCAGTTGCGGTACAGCTTTTCCAGCTTGGGATACGCTTTCAGCTTTGCCGCGGTTTCCTCGATGTGGGCAGTGACGGAAGCAGGGATGTTTTTCATAATCGGTGTTTCCTTTCGTTGAAAAATTTCAGTTACAGTTATTATATCACACTGTGTCTGGAATTACAAGAGGGAATCAGGAAAACTGATTACTATATAGCGTTTAGTAATCAGTTTCTGTGAAAGCGGCGTCTGTGTCAATCGATCATCCGCAAACTTTTCCCTTGACAAATACCAGCAGATGGGTGTATAATAAATACACTTTTTTCGAAAACATACTGCAAGCAGAAGGAACTACATTATGAACAAGAATCCTCGAATCCCGATCGTCGACTGTCACTGTCATATATATCCTGAGAAGGTGGCCGCACGTGCGGTTGCCGGTATCGGTGCATTTTACGATATCAAAATGCATATGGACGGTACCAAAGCAACACTGCAAGGAGAAGCTGCACATGCCGGAATCACGCACTCCATGATCTTTTCCGTTGCAACAAAACCTGCGCAGGTCAAGTCCATCAACGAATTTATCGCAGGCGAGGTTTCGATGAGCGGAGGTACCATGACCGGTCTTGGTACCATGCATCCGCTCTCCGAGGACATGGAAGGAGATATGCGGCATCTGTTGGAGCTTGGTCTGCGCGGTGTCAAGCTGCATCCGGACGTACAGGGCTTCTGTATTGACGATGAACGCTGTCAGACCATTTATGCGCTGTGCGAGGAAGCGGGGATTCCCGTGCTCCTGCATACCGGCGACAAGCGTTATGATATGTCCAACCCGAACCGTCTGCGACCGATGGTGGAGAAATTCCCGCGTTTGACGTTTATCGGTGCGCATCTGGGCGGATACTCCGTCTGGGAGGATGCGGTGGAACAATTAAGGGGTCTTCCCAATCTGTACTTTGACTGCTCCTCGACGTTTGCCTTCATGCCGATGGAAAAAGCCAAGGAGCTGATCCTCACACTCGGTGCCGATCATGTGATCTTCGGCACGGACTACCCGATGTGGGTTCCCAAAAACGAGGTCGATACGTTCTTTTCGCTTAGCTTGTCGGAGGAAGACAATGAAAAAATTCTGTGGAAGAACGCGCAGAAGCTGTTCCGGCTCGATTCCGCAGCACTGCAGGCAGCCGTCCTGTAAGATCTCTCTCCCATCAAAAACATACAGCACCCGACCGACAAAATGGTTTGCCGATCGGGTGCTTCTTCGTTCGGGGAATGTGAAATCAGCGGCGTGCTGTGCTTACCACTCGCGCGGAACAGATGCGAAAACCATGTTTTCCTTGCGTTCGCTCATGCTGTAGCAGCCCTCGTACATCATGTCGATGCCGTGCCAGATGGCGCTTGTGCAGAGCGTGCGGTTGAACTCCTCATATTTCGCAAGATAGGCATCTGCGCAATACTGACGGATGGTGCGGATATAGGCGTTCTGCTCCTCCTTGGGAACATTCTGTCCGTCCGGATGCTTTTTGAAGAAATTGAGCAGCAGCTGCTCGATGTTGTCATAGATAAAATCGCGTCCGTAGTTTTTGTAAAGCGTGTAGGAATAGAGGAAATCGATCTGCAGACGGAGCTTTTCCAGACGCAGAAGCTGATCCTCGTCCGCCTGCGCCATCGCTTCGTCAAACAGCTTGTAGCCCTCGGTGACAAGCGGAGACGGTTCTGCCGCACGGTAATACCACAGATACGGTGTCCAGTCGGTCGACTTGTAATTCTTGATCATGTCGAGTGTCAGGGATTCGGGCAGCTCGTTGCGGTTGGAACCGACGATCTCGGACTTGTACAGTGCAATCGCCGCGCGGTCGTAAATGCCGAAGTGGATATCTTTGACAAGGTCCTGTGCCAGATCGATGTAGGCGCGGATCGATTTCCAGCCACGGCCATAGTAGCCGCGCAGGAAGTCATCGATGTGACCCCAGTATTCTTCCTCGGACATATACGGATCCCACAGAATCTTTGCCATGATGTAGGAGCGAAGCTCGGAGAAGTCACAGGTGTCGGAGAAGTAGTTGCCTTCCTCATATACACCGATAACGTTGTGATCTGCAAAGAATTTGACGTTGGGCAGCAGGGTATGGAAGTTCGGGAAGATCGTGACGGACTCGGCGTAGTTGGTGACGTAGTCCCAGACGTAGATGTTATCGGTGATCTCGCCCCATGCGGCGATGTCTTCAGCAATGGTGTTGTCGGAATTGGCCTTGCCGTAGACGTCGGGACAGGTGCCCAGCGGATGCGAGAAGCAGCACTCGATCGTGCACAGACGGACGATGACGTTGTCGGCGGGCTTGGTCTTGCAGACAGAACGGGAATAGCGATAAGCAAGGGTATCGAACTTCACGTCCGGATAGTCCGCAGCAAACTCATTTGCAATCGCATTGACAAAGCGGATGATCGCACCGGAGTACGCACCCTCCTCGTCGTAGATGGCCTGACAGTTTTTGCACATACACGGCAGCTGCTCACCGGAGTCGTTCTGGGAAATAGAGATAATGTCGGTGTGCGGGTTATTTTCCAGCAGCGTGCGGACGGATTCCGTGGCGATCTGCAGTACCTCGGGATTGGACAGACACAGCTGTACATAGCTGCCTTCCTGCGGGGTTCCGTCGGGATTCATGCCCCAGTATTCCGGATGGGAGGCGCGGTAGAGGTCGGGGGAAACGAGATTGTTGAAGGTATGGACGAAGCCGCCGACATAATCGGTTTTGCCGCCGGTGGATGCATCGAAGGGTGCATTGACACCGTTGATCTTCAGCTTGGTCTGGAAGTTGTCGACACGGGAGATGACAAAGTCGATGTCACGGTACTCAAAGACGGGTATCTGCGTATCGCGCGCAATGGGCTGAAGAGCCAGCGTCGGCTTTTTCGGGATGTACTCATAGTCGGAGGCATAGAAGCGCACACCGAGGTATTCATCCAGGAACGTATACACGCCGTACAGCGCACCGCGTGTGTCACTGCCCGCGATGAACAGCTTCTTGCCGACGGTCTCGATGGCAAACCCTTCCTCACCGAGGGCTTCCTCGTCAAATTGGTCCTCAGGAGAACGATTGGTATAGCCAACGACGAGTTCATAATCGGTTTCGGGCTGGTCATCGGTGATGATGCGGATGCGGCAGCCGGTCATCTTGGACAGGTAGCTGTGCAGATCATATGCCGCCTTAATTTCGGCGTCGGTGGAATCTGCTGCGCGTACAATGAAATATTCGGACTGTTTGTCCTGCGCCAGAACGAGCGTGTCTTCGTTGATGATCACAGGTTCCTCGGTCGTTTCTTCTTCGGTCTCGACAGCGGTTCCGGTGGGATCGCCATCGGAATCGGGGGTATCGCAGGCGACAAAGGAGAGGACACAGAGCAGGGCAAGGAGAAGCGCGAGCATACGGGTTTTCATGATTGGGGTCCTTTCTGTATAGAGTTGGTTTTCTTCATTATAACACAGATTCTTGTGTTTGTCGATATTTTTTGAATTTTATTGCGTTTTTTATCGGATTCCTGCTTCGAGAAAATCGAGAATGTGCGGTGCAACAGCCTCTGCCATATAATGGAAGCCCATGTCGTTGGGATGGCAGGTGTCGACCGAGCAGTCGCGGCGCAGGGCAGGCGGGAAAAATGTGCCGCCGTCGATGAAGCGCACCAGCCGATCTCCGGCGGCAAGCGCATTTTCGTAGGTCTGTCTGACAATGGCGCGGCGGCGTGCGGCATCCTCGTCACAGAGGAAGTCCGGACGGGTCATCATGATGATCGGCAGATCGGGACGGGCTTCTCTGATCCGTCGGTAAAACGGCTCGTGTGTTTCGGCAAGCGCTTCGGGGGTGGGCGCGTTGTGGTCATAGTCATAGACAAAGATCGACGGATCAGCACCCAGCAGGTATTCAGCAAACCGCAGGTCTCCGCGTGCATTGCCGGAAAAACCGTAATTGATGACATCGATGTTCAGACGGTTGGACAAGAGCGAAACGTAGTTGCATCCGACGCGGGTCGGACATCCGCCTTCTGTGATAGAAGAACCGTAGAAAACAACCGGACGTTCGTTGCGGTACGGTGTCGGCGGTGCAATGTCTGCGTCATCATCTATCTCAACAGAAAAAGCGGTAACTGTCTCATTGCGCGGCAGAACAACAGTGATGTCCTGCCATTCACCTGTGAGCGGCAAGGTGCGTACCGCAGCAGCACCGGATTTTTCACGCATGTCACCGGGCGGGTTCAGAAGACCCGCAAACACAGCATTCGGACGGGAACCGATGTAAATATCGGCAGAAGAACAGCCGTAGGTCGAAATACCGATGTCATAGCAGACATATGCCAGCGTCATATGAAGGGTCAGTGTTTTTGCGTTGGTGCGGAAGCAGATGCGACCGCCGCAGCTGCGAGAACCCAGTCCGGCAATCCGGGGGATTGCTTCAAGGATGGATTTGTGGCATTTGGAAAAGCCTTCGCCGTCATAATACGGCAGCAGACCGTATACGCGCAGCGGATTGCTGCGTTCCGGTGTACAGGAGAATATTTTCATAAAAATCACCATGCTTTCGTTTAAGAAAGCTTTCCTTTCAAGAATTTCGTATCAAAAAATCGGGAATGTGGATGGTTTTGTGAAGAAAAATCGCAGCCCGAAAACAACGAGAGCCGCAAAGCCCGCGTGAAGCACCAATGATGCAAGCGAACGGTCTTCTGTTTATTATAATGCTTTTATAAATAACCTTTTTGATTTTATATAGATCTTAATATTACCTGGATGCAGGATATCATCCGGCAAGAACCGCATTGACTGCAATTCCAAGCAGAAGTACATTTCCGCAGACAAACAGCCATGTCAGAAACAGAATCATGGATGCCAGCGAACCGTATACCAGCGAATACCCCGCACTGCCGCGGATAAACAACGCAAACCACACAGTCGCGGCACACAGACCGACGGTACAGAACAACGCCCCGGGGACCGTTGGCACAGAACAATGTTCAGCCGCTTTGGTCTGAAGGTGCGGCGGCAAAATCCGCAAAAGCACAAAACACAGACCGAAGAACAACACAAGCAGCACAACATAGCGTGAAGCAGACAGCAAAGCTGTCCATGCATTGGTTGAAAGCAGATGCGCAATCAGTGAGGTCAGCTCCTCCCACAGCAACAGCAGAAAAATCGCGGCATATACCGCAAAGAACAGCAGCATTGCAAACAGATAACCGACAATCACGCCGAGAATTCCGGACAGCCGCATTCGCGCAGGTGCTGCCGCAGCAAGTGTCGGCACGCCAGTTCCAGCGGTGATTTCTGTCGCTGTCATGGTCAGACAGCGGAATGCGCCGGCGGACGCGGAGAGGAGCAGGGTCAGTGCCGCAGAAAAAATGACGGCGGAGGAAATCCCATCCGGATTTTCCCACACAAATCCGCCGACCGACTCCAGCGTATCCTCAAGCCATACCATCGCCTCATACCACAGCTGCGGTACCGCAGCATGTCGATGCATCAGAATCGAGATGCATACAAGCATCGGAAACAGCGCCAGCAGCAGATAATACGACACAGCCGCGGAGCTGCGGAACAAATGGCAGTCGCGGTACAGCATTATCACACGGCGGATCATCCGGAATGCAGCAGCAAAGAGGTGTTTTCTGCGTTCCATATACCAAAACCTCCCATATCTGACTGTTTTTCTTCGGTTATTGTATCCGACAAATGATATGATATGCGGCTTTGGCAGGAAAAATGCAGGAGTGCGATGTCCGATGACAGAGGGAAAGAAACCCCGACGTGGGGATGAAGCGTCGGGGTGGTTGGATTCTGTTTACATCGCTCCGTGGAAGGTACGCGCGATGACTTCCTTCTGCTGTTCCTTGGACAGACGATGGAAATTGACGGCATAGCCGGAAACTCGGATGGTAAGATTGGGATACTTTTCAGGATGCGCAGCAGCATCGATGAGCATATCACGGTTGAACACATTGACGTTGATATGCTGTGCGCCCTGACCGAAGTAACCGTCGATGATACCGCAGAGATTGGTGTAGCGCATTTCATCGTCGGCACCGAGTGCCTGCGGAATGATGCAGAAGGTATTGGAGATACCGTCCTTGCAGACATTGTAGGACAGCTTTGCAACGGAGTTCAGCGATGCAAGTGCGCCTGCGGCATCTCTGCCGTGCATCGGGTTCGCACCGGGTGCAAACGGCTCACCCGCACGTCTGCCGTCGGGCGTATTGCCAGTCTTCTTGCCGTAGACGACATTGGAGGTGATCGTCAGAATCGACAGCGTATGCTCAGCGCCCCGGTAGGTCGGAATCGCTTTGAGGGCGGAGAAGAACTTCTCGACCTGCTCAACGGCAATCGCATCCGCACGGTCGTCATCATTGCCGTACTTGGGGAAGTCACCTGTTGTTTCAAAGTCTGTGATCAAACCCGTTTCATCGCGGATGACACGCACCTGTGCGTGCTTGATGGCGGAAAGGGAATCGGCAAGCACGGACAGACCTGCCGCGCCGAATGCCATATAACGGTGGACATCGGTATCGTGCAATGCCATCTGAAGCTTTTCATATGCATACTTGTCATGCATGTAGTGGATCATGTTCATCGCCTTGACATAGGTCTCAGCAAGCCACGGACGGTATTCGTCCATCAGACGGCAGGCGGTTTCATAATCAAGGATGTCGCCTTCAAAGCGATTTCCGGCGGGTGCAATCTGTGTGCCGCTTTTTTCGTCACGACCGCCGTTGAGGGAGAGCAGGAGCAGCTTGACAAGATTGGCACGTGCGCCGAAGAACTGCATATCCTTGCCCACACGCATCGCCGAAACACAGCAGGCAATCGCGTAGTCGTCACCGTAGACCGGACGCATGACATCGTCGTTTTCATACTGGATGGAGTCGGTGTCGCAGGAAACCTTTGCAGCAAAGCGGCGAAAGCCTTCGGGAAGATCCTTCGACCAGAGGACTGTCAGATTCGGTTCCGCTGACGGATTGAGGTTATAAAGTGTGTGCAGAATACGGAAGGAGGATTTGGTGACCAGCGTTCTGCCGTCGACACCCATACCGCCGATCGCCTCGGTGATCCACATCGGATCTCCTGCAAACAGCTCGTTGTATTCCGGTGTGCGCAGATGACGCGCCATGCGCAGCTTCATAACGAAGTCGTCGATGAACTCCTGAATCTGTTCCTCTGTGTAAACACCGGACCGCAGGTCGCGTTCAAAGTAAATATCGAGGAACGTCATCGTGCGACCGAGACTCATTGCCGCGCCGTTCTGCTCCTTGATGGCACCGAGGTAACCGAAATACAGCCACTGGACAGCCTCGCGGGAGTCTTTTGCGGGTACAGAAATGTCAAAGCCGTACATCTCTGCCATTGTCTTTAACTTTTCAAGGAAGGAGATCTGCTGATAAAGCTCCTCCAGCCGACGGATATCTTCCGCTTCCACGTTGCAGGAGGCGAGCTTTGCCTTGTCCTTTTTCTTTTCTTCGATCAGATGGTCAATGCCGTACAGTGCGACGCGGCGGTAGTCGCCGATGATGCGTCCGCGTCCGTAGGCATCGGGAAGACCTGTGATAATACCGGTGTGACGAGCGGCACGGATCGCATCGTTGTATACGCGGAACACGCCGTCATTGTGCGTTGTGCGGTATTTGAATTCGTTCTCAACCTTTTCCGACAGCTGATAGCCATACGCTTTGCACGCTTTGCGCGTCATATTGATACCGCCGAACGGGTTCACCGCACGCTTGAGGGGCTTATCTGTCTGAAGACCGACGATGATTTCGTTGTCGCGGTCGAGATATCCCGGCTCAAAATTGCACAGAGAAGCGACCGTTTCGGTGTCGATGTCAAGAACGCCGCCATTTGCCGCTTCCTCGGCAAGAAGCGCTTCCAACTTCCGGTTCAGCGCCTTTGTACGTTCGGTTGCGGGTGCGAGGAACGAATGATCGCCTTCATAAGGGGTATAATTCTTCTGGATAAAATCACGGACATTGATCTCGTTCTGCCAGTCACCGGCAGTAAAACCGTACCATTGTTCAGCTTTCATATTATTACCATTCCTTTCGTCAAGCGAAAGTTTCCTTTCTTTGCAGTACGTCATGAAATGCGATTGCATCATACCTGTTCAAATGCCATTCACCACAGTAACGCTTTACCGTGACAGCAATTTGTTGATTATTTAACAGCAGCAAAAAAGGGCATACACTTCCGACCTACGGATGTGTTGCCCAGACGAAGCGGCACCAAATCAAACCTCACTGTGGTTGATTCCACCGCGGCTGTCGGCCGTATTCCGTCAGAGGCTTTTTGAATGCGTATTTGATTTTTGCTGTGATTGTATTATACCATAAATTGTACCTTGTGTCAATGCATCTGCCGCATTTTGAAAAAGTCTGTCATATCCATGGAAATTCGCACGGTTTTCGGCATCGCATTTATATTTTTCATCCAAAATTCACTTGCTGAAACCGCAAAATCGAAGAAAACTCTTGCCATATAACACAAGATATGGTATAATGAGAAAAAACAAAATCAAGAAAGTGAGGTTTTTTAACTTGGATTTGCTTTACATGTTGGAGGGCATCCGCAACCCACTGCTCGATGCATTTTTCTCTGCAATCACTTATCTCGGAGACGAGGCGGCGTTCATCGTCATGGTTCTGATCCTGTTCTGGTGTGTGGACAAAACAACGGGATATTACTTAAGCGCAGTCGGCTTCTGCGGTGCTGTGTCCAATCTTGCGCTGAAGATGACCTTCCGTGTCCCGCGGCCATGGGTACTGGATCCTGCATTCACCATCGTGGAAAGTGCCAGAGAAGCGGCAACAGGCTACTCCTTTCCGTCCGGTCACACACAAAATGCCGTCGGTATTTACGGCGCATTGGCACTGACACGGAAACAGACCTGGGCAAAGCTCCTCTGTCTTTGCGCCATCGTCTTTGTTCCGATCTCCCGTATGTATCTCGGCGTTCACACGCCTGCCGATGTCGGAGTATCTTTTGTTCTGGCGATCGTGCTTGCGCTGATTCTGTATCCGCTGTACCGCCGTGCAGACAGGGGCTTGTGTGAGTTGATTGTGCTGCTGACACCGGCGCTGGCACTCGGCATCGCTTGTCTTGTCTATTTCGCACTTGCAGACTTCCCGGCAGAAGCCGCCGACCATCTTGCCCATGCATCGGAAAATGTCTGGAAGATGACCGGTGCTGCCGCTGCCATGCTGCTGACCGGCATTGTTGACCGATGCTGGCTGCATTTTGAAACACGCGCACCGTGGTACGCACAGATTCTGAAAACAGTACTCGGGCTTGCACTTGTGATGGGGCTGAAAGCCGGACTGAAGGTGGTCTTTGCCTCGTTTCTGCCGCAGACACTTGCGGACTTTGTGCGGTATTTTCTGACTGTTACCGCAGCAGGCATCTTCTGGCCGATGACATTCAAGTTCTGGAGGAAGAAGCAAGAGCGATAATCACGCACATAGACGAAAAAGGTACGCCGGATGGCAATGTCGTTTAGATAAGACGGTATAAGTTTAGATAAGGGTGAACTTTAGGTTTGCCCTTATGTTATTTGTGTTGATGTAAAATGTTGCAACACATCTAACAAAATGAAGATTCGTCCGAAATCTTACGGAGGATTTTCTTATAGAGTGCGAGCATTATTTTTTTAAAAAGCTGTTTTACGCGCTATTTTCGGCAAAACAAGCAGCTATATCGGAATTGTTCTGTACTAATATAGAAGTATTTATACTAATATTTCTCAATTATACTAAAAACCAAGCGTTTAAAAAACAAGAAAATAACCACTATAAATGTAATATCCCGTTTATCAACGAAGCGTTTAAACTTTCATTGCAACATCAACAAAGCGTTTCTTGTTATTTTCTTTATATTATGATATCATATTATTGGAACGAGTGCACTGTTACCCTACAATTAACGAGGTGAGTATATTTGGAAATTAAATTATCAAAAGTAATGAAAGAGTTACGTATACGTCATGGCAATACACAGGAAGAATTGGCGGATTTTCTTGGCGTTACCATACAAGCTGTTTCAAAATGGGAACGTGCTGAGGGAATGCCTGATATTACATACTTACCACAGATAGCAGGGTTTTATGCGGTTACAGTAGATACCCTGCTCGGCATGGATGAGGCGGCAAAAGAAGAAAAAATAAAAGAAATATGCCAAGAATACGACCGAATTCGACAGTGTCCACCAAGAAAAGACGGAACTCTTATTGTCGAAAATAATATTGAAGCAGGGATCGATCATATTCGAGCCGCACTACATGAATTTCCGGATTGTTGGCATTTTATGCAGCTTCTTGCATCGGATCTGTGGTACCACTCAAAGTCAAAGGCAGGGAATGAAAAAACGAAGCTACTTGATGAAGCCGAAGGATTATGTAGAAAAATTTTGAATGGTTGTATGGAGGACAGATGGCGGCATTGTGCCAACGAGATTCTCTGTTTGATATTGTTTGAGCAGGGAAACAAGCAGCAGGCTGTTGAGCAGGCTTGGAATCTGCCCGGTGCAGTAGGCTCAAACGATTTTATGCTGACCAATGTTTTGGAAGGTGCCGATCTGGAACGGCAGTTGAATATATCTATCCGCGAGTTTATCAGGTTGACATATTTATCAGTACAGAAACTGAATGAAAACGGTTTTGATAAGCGGCGTTTACGGGAGCAGGAATATATATTATTACAAATTGAAACTATCATGAATGGAATTTATGCCGATTGATCTTGGCAAATAATCGTTTTTTTGATTTTTTAAAGCATCCTGAGAACAGAAAAAGCCTCTTCGATTTTCAAATTTGGTCGAAGAGGCTTTATGATTATCCTTATCTAAACTTATACCGCCTTATCTAAATGACATTGGCCGGATGGCGTACCTTTTTCTGTATCGCATTCATATGTTCATCGACACACGGGGAGTGTTACTTTCGTCCCACTGCTTGGTTTATTTCTCTAATCTTCTGATCAATGCATTTCTTGCTGCACGGAAATGACGCACATCATAGTCAACATCGTCGAATTCACGGCAGACGGAGCGGCAGATTGCATCTGCAGCTTCGCGGTCAACTGCGGCAAGTGCGCAAAGCATTTCGTATTCTTCGGCAGATGCACGCTGTGCTTCGAGACGCGCGGACATCCACGGCTCACCCTCACCAGGATACATGACATGCGTGTCGCCGGCAGGCAGATAACAGACAGAGTCGGCATTGTGATGCTCCGGACAGCTCTGCTCAAACGGATTCTGACCGGGCTGATAGAAGTTTGCCGCCCAGTGCAGATAACCGGTCAGATTATAGCGATAGCCTGCCCAGAAATGGTAACGTGTGGCAAGCAGCGGATAGTCCATAAAGCGGTTGATTGTTCCGCCGCCGCGCGGACCGCAGCAGTCGTAGAACCATATCTCGTCGCCGTAGGTGCGGAAGGTTTCAATTTCTGTTCTGTGACGCTGGTATTCGGCATTCAGCGGAATCCAGATATCGATGGCACCGTGAACCGGACCGAAGGACATCGCATCAAGCAGCTTCAGCTCCGGTGCGAGCTTGCGGACCAGACCGCACAGCGCACGGTATTCGGTCGCATTGGCGTTATTGGGTTCGTCGGCAATGCCGAGAATCAGCGCGTCCAGCCAGCCGTGTTCCTTCAGCCAGGCAACCAGCGCAGGCAGCATCTGTGCCAGGTAGCAGTAGCATTCAAAGCTCATCGATTCCATACCGTTGACCAGAATGGTCGATTCCTGCCAGCTGCGGCGGAAGCCAAGACCAAAGTTGAACTTCGTATAGCCAAGGGACATCGCCTTGGTAAAGAATGCTTCCATGGCGGAGAAGTCGATCTCCCACTTGTTGTCACCGAGCAGCTTTGCGGAGGGACCGGGGCAATAGAGCATATTCTGACGCATACGGCGCAGCATCTTCAGATACTTGGTATCGAGTTCGTCAAATGCAGGGGAATCCATCTCCACATTGTGATATTTGCAGACACACGGGCGGTTGTAACCGACGATCATCGTCAGGGTTTCATCCGGTACCACAACAGAACTGACCTCAACCGTCACGGGAATGGTGACATCCCCGACACGAACGGATGCTGTACGGATGCCGACTTCAGCGTCCGCAGGAATCCATTCGGACAGATACAGCGCACAAACACCGTTGTCACCCACGCGGAGGGTGTCGGTAATTGGCTTGAAGCAATCGTAGATGTAGTACGGTGCGCGGCGTTCGGGCATATGCGGTGCGGAATTGTTATCGTCCAGACCGTGATTGCGTTCGACATACACGGGAACCATTTCGTACAGTTCCGGATTCCATCCGTCAGCGGCAACGGTCAGTATATCCGTTTTGACGTCTGAGAACAGAATCTGTGCGCAGGCATAGGAACCGCGCGGCGACAAAATACGGATCTCCTTGGTCCCACTCAGATAATCGGTGATATCCGGATACAAAAATTCGGCGGTATCAACACAGGTGTAACGCATGATGATTTCTCCTTTTTGATTTTGATATATTGTCATTGGATGTTTTATTTTTGCAGTCCCGCGCGGATCACGGTTTCCGCAAGGTCGACTTCCTTGCCGTAGAATGTGCCGTTAAGCACCAGATCGGCGCGCCAACGGGTCGGCTCGACCAGCTCGTCATGGCGGAAGCGAACCGTGTCGATGTAGCGGTCGGTAATTTCATCAAATGTATCTCCACGTTCCAGATGACGGCGAATGCGGCGCACTAAACGAGCGTCGCTCTTCAAATCGACAAAAATTTTCAGATCATAGTGTTCGAGCAGCTCCGGAAGATACAGCGCAAACAGTCCTTCCACAATGACAAGGCGGTTGTCGGGATTGGAAACAGCGGAACGGAAATCAGCAAACAGCCGGTCAAGATCCAGGGCCGACGGATGGTTGACCTCCGGATAGGGCTTTCCGGTAATCGGTGCGATGGTTGTCTGGAACGGCTTGATGAAATACGCGTCCATGTTGAAGATTACAGGGGTTTCGTCGGCAAAGCGTTCACGCAGATACCCGGTCAGTGTCGATTTTCCGGAACAGGTGCCGCCGCCGATACCGACGACATACGGTTTTTGTTCGTTTGACATGATGAGTCCTCCTATTAAATCCTGATTACTTTCATTATAAACGATATCCGGCGAAAACGCAAGCATTTTTGCAAAATTTTCTGCGTAAAAAAACCGTATTGCCCAAAACAACCGCTCCCGGACAGAGAAGTTCCGAGGGAGCGGCTGTACAGCATTCTTATTTCAGATTTTGAATCAACTGTTCGATGATGTCCTCAAAGCCGCGCTTATCGGACTCGAACATGGAGGAAATGTCGTTTTCATTGCGGATGGCAACACGCAGAAGCATCGACGGTGCGCGTTCATCGCCGAATGCGAAGGAATAGACCTGCGTAAAGTCAAAGTTGACATTATTGAAGATGATGTCCAGCATCGCCTCGGACTCGTTGTCGCGGGTGCTCTGTCCCTTGAGAACACGCTCATAGTATTCGGGCAGAATGTCCTGATAGCCGTAGTATGCCAGCGCTTCGAGAATCGTTGCGGCAACATCGCCGTCCGCTGTGACGGGGATGCAGTACGCCGTGGAGTTGCCAAGTGCACAGTAAGTATAGTAGTCGTCCTGATCCTCGTTCCACTTCGGATAGGGAATGATGCCGAAGTCATGGTCGACCGAGCGCAGATCACCCAGGCCGTGCAGGGTTGCCGCCATCAGCATTGTGCGGCTTTCCCGGAAGGTGTCGTAGGAAATCTTGTCACGTTCGTTGTACTGTACTGCGGCGGATGCAAAGAAATCGTTGAGCTCATAGTAGACCTCGGACAGCTTCTCGGACAGCGGCAGAAGCTCTGGCATACCGTCCGCTCCGGGTTTTACAAACTTGATATTGAACGCATCGTTGAATGCGTCAACCGCCATGTTCCGACCGATGGCAAAGCCGTACTGGTCTTCTTCGTCGATTGTCGCGTTTCCGTTGAGGTCCTGTGCACCGAGCAGAGCGATTTCGCGGAATTTGGAGTATGTCCACTTGCCGTCGTTGACAAGATCATAGAGATTCTCGATCTTCAGATTTTCACACATTTTCTTGTCAAAGACCATGACATAAATCTGGTGGTAGAACGACGGCTCCAGATGTCCCTGACAGAAGAACAGCTTGTTGCCAATGTTTGCCGCTTCCATCAGATGCTGCGGCCACCATTGCTGTGAGAAGTCAAATGCTTCCAGATCGTTCATGTTCTGGAACAGACCGCTGGTGACAGAAGTACCGGTCAGACGGTAGCCGTAACCGCCGGCGATATCGATGGCATTGTCATCGGCAAGAATCGACGCTTCACAAGTCTGAATCCACGGATCCCAGGTCTCGACGATGCCGGGTGCCTCGGTGAAGACAAACTTGCAGTTGTATTTTTCTTCGACCTTGCGGTTGCGCAGATAGATGGCGTCATCCAGAACCGAGCCGCCTTCTTCATAGACCGGCAAAAGACACAAATCCTCCGCAACGTAAAATTTGATTTCACGTCCGCCGAAATCGGCTTCCGGCAGAGCATACGCCTCCTCGAATGCGGCTGTTGTATCAACGACATCGTTGTCGGGTGCGTTGGTCTCGGTTGTTGTACCGGCGGCGTCATTACAGCCGGCCAGCAGGGCAAGTGCTAAAAAGAACAGCAGAGAAGCATGTTTTTTCATTTTTATTACCTCGTTTTCGGTTGTATTCTATTTTGTCAAAAACAACATGGCTTTCGTTTATGAAAGCTTACCCGGCGTGAAAAAATAATTTTTCACGCGAAATATCAGTTTGCAGCAAGCTCCTCGTAGTCGGCAAGCAGCTTTTCAAGATTCTTTTGGGCGACCTTCTCAATCGACGCAAACAGGGAAGTGACATCGGTTGATCCCTTCTTTTCCTGGGAAACCAGTTTATCCTTGAAAGTACCGATGTTGAAAATCAAACCAAGGTCAAAGATTTTATTTTCAAAGATGATATCGAGCATTGCCGCGGATTCTTCGTCACGCATGATCTTACCGTCCAGACAGCGGTCATAAAATGCGGTGGAAACGGTATTGACGGATTCTGCCGCCAAAACCTCCAGAATTGTGGAAACATATTCTGCATCGGAGGTGATCGGAACACCGATGACACGGCCGCTGACATTGTCTGCCATAGAACCGTAGGATTCCTGTGATTCATCGAGCTTCGGATACGGAATGATACCGAAATTGACATCCAGCGCACGGAAGTCACGCGGAATCGGTTCCAATGATGTCGAACGGATCAGCGCATTCCCTTCCGCAAACCAGTTGGATGCCGCAGTCCAGCCAAGCGAACTTGCATCGACCATCTTATTTGCACGCAGTGTGGTGTCGGGGTTGATCGTCAGTGCAATGGCTTCGGTGGCAAGCTCAACATTGCGTACGGAATTGAAGGACAGGTGTGCCGTGTCTCCGTCGATGGCAACAACCGAACCGCCGTTGGAGCAGTAGTACATATAGGAGTTTCCATCCTCGGAGAAGAAGCCCCAGCGATCTTCGTAGTCCATGACGCCGTCACCGTTGATATCGGAATTGATATCGGTGACATAGCCCTTGAAGCGATCGAGTGTCCAGGTACCGTCAAGCACGTACTGATACGGCATTTCAATACCGAGGGAGGAGCACATATCCTTGTTGAACAGCATGGCAAAGCAGCGGATATTGAGCGCCGGAGAAATTGCACCGGAGCAGGCATACAGCTGATCCATCAAGGTCAGCTGCGCAATCATCGACTGATCCCACCACTCTGCTTCCAGATTGATCTTTGGCAGGTCGTACCAGTTGTAAAGATTGCCCTCACGACCGATGGTCGACAGGTTGCCAAGATAGCACAGCGTTGCATCATAGGCGCTGTCACCGGCAGAAACTGCTTTTTTGATCATGGTATGCGGTGCATCATTGTATTCGGAAGTGATTTTGATGTTGAACAGCTCCTCAATCTTTGCATTTCGGTCAAAGATCGCATCGTTGAGGACTTCACCGTTTGTTTCCTCCGGATCCATCATAAACCATGCATGGGTGTTGGCTGTAATGCTCTGCACAATGAAGTGCAGGTCATCACCGTTATAGTCCACCGGATCAATACCGGCTGAGGTCCAGTCGATGAGCGGTTCGGACGGCTCCGCTGTTGTATCGGCGGATACCGCAGGTGCTTCGGTAACAGGGGGCTGTGTACCGGTATCGGACGCCCCGCAGGCTGTAAATACAGATGCCGTCAGCAGACAGGCAAGCAGTGCTGCCATGGATTTCGTATTACGGATCATGGGAAGATTCTCCTTTGACGTTTTGTTTTATTATACAGTTTTTTTATAAAAATGTCAAGTCTTTTTTGCCATTCTGTATTTTTCGGTGCATATCGAACTCCCCAAACGGATATGCGGCATCAAACTACCGATTTCTCTCCGAATGATACAAAGATTTCTGTAATCTTATGCAAACCCCTTTTCAAACCGAAATTTTTATGATATAATGAAAAGGAAATGAAACCAGAAAGGAAGCACCGTCGGGTACATTGATGACGGTGTCCGGAAATGCGCTTATGTTTATGCAGAAATTTGCCGCAGCTCTTGAAAATTATGAGGCATTCTGGGAGCATCGCTCCATTGGCAGACCGATTCTGAATCTGACGGTATGCGAGGATACCTCATGGCAGAGACCGCCGCGCGATGTGCAGCAGAAATGGCTGGATGCCGACTTTATTCTCGAAATGGCACATGCGCAGGCAACCCGTTACGGTTATCTTGCAGAGGGTGTTCCAAACCTGTTTGCCAACCTCGGTCCGGGTATGCTGGCTGCGTGCATCGGCGGCAGTTATGTTCTGGCACCGAATACGGTCTGGTTTGATCAGGATCCGATCATCCGTGACTGGGACAATCTGCCCGAGATCCGCTTCAATCCGCAGAGCGAGTTGTGGCAGCATCTGGAACGGATCCAGCGGCACTGTCTGCCAGACGGCAATTTCCCCGTCTCGGTTACAGACCTCGGCGGTATCATGGACATCGTGGCCTCACTGCGCGGCACAGAAAATCTGCTTTACGACCTTTATGACTATCCGGATGAGGTCCGGGAGTTGAGCCGTCTTGTTCTGAAGCTGTGGTTTGAAGCATTCGACCGTCAGATTGCATTGGTCGGTTCGACCGGTCTGCCGTACACCAGCTGGATGAACATTCATTCAAAGAAGCCCTGGTTCCCGCTGCAATGTGACTTCTGTGCAATGATCTCCCCGTCGCAGTTTGAGCAATTTGTTCTTGATGATCTCGTTGCACAGACGGAATATCTGCCGCGGTCGATTTACCATCTGGACGGCATTGGCGAGATCTGTCATCTCGATATGCTGCTCGACATTCCGCGTCTGAACGGCATTCAGTGGACACCCGGCTCCGGCAAACCGGATATGCTCAATCCGTGCTGGCATGATATGTACAAAAAGATTCAGTCCAAGAACAAGAACATCGTTCTGCTTGGTGCATTCGGTGAATACAATCTGCCCGACCTTGAACGTCTTGTTAAGACGCTGGATCCGGCGGGTCTGTTCATCTCCGGCTGGTGTACGAATCGCGCGGCCGGCGAGCATATCCTCGAATGCGTGGAGAAGTGGAGCCGCTGATCTCCGAAAACATTCAAAAAAATAGAGTAGGCGGAATTTAATCCGCCTCTCACACCACCGTACGTGCCGTTCGGCATACGGCGGTTCAATTCAAAATCAACTATGTGCTACCTTTAGGTAGTAATCCGAAAGACTGACTAAGCC
>SVRM01000025.1 GCA_015064785.1 Oscillospiraceae bacterium | reverse complement strand
CGTTGTAGTCATCCACCCAGAAGAAGTTGACCGTATCGCCGTCCGCGAGAACATAATCCGACATCGCAACGGTCGGGGATTCGCTGTTCACGTCATACATCCAGCCGGAGAGGACACTGTTGCTCTCACCTGCCGTCAGCGTGACACCGTCGGGGTTCGTAACGGAATAGATGTAGTTGCTCTCAATGCCGGTCAAGGTGTAGCCGTCAGCGGCTTCTGCAACTGCGGTCTGCGCATCGGTTCCGGCAGGAACGGTAACGGTGGTGTTCAGCCATTCGGTGTACGCCGTGTGTGCGCCTTCTTCGTGAAGCATGTCACCGCGGATGACGACATTGACGGTGATGTCAGCTGTGTCCCCCTCCATGGCCGACACAGCAAGCGGAAGCATGACAAACAGCATACCGATTGCCAGAAAAACAGATAACATTCGTGTTTTCATGAGTAAAAATCCTTTCTTTGCAGTAATTTGTCCTGTGGGTATATCGGAAGGCAAAATCCGCCTCGAGGTTATGACGGTGACTGACGGTCTGCCTCGCCTCCCGCCGTCCGATCTCCGTCTGTATGCGGTTTCTGAGCGGCCCGGCTTCGCCTCTCTTTTGCACGGGCGCGTTTTTCGCGGTTGCGCTCGATTCTGTCAAAATCGCGGGGTTGTTTGACCCCGGCAATCTCCAGCGCACGCGGCCACGGCCCGAAATATGCTTTGATGTACGACACCTCCCGCTCCGAAAAATCCGATTTGCGCGGCAGGCGTCCGAGCGCGTTTGCACAGTCCCGTATCATGCCCATACAGTCCTCTCTGGTAAGAGTTCCTTCGTCTCTCATTTGGTTCTGTTTCACCTCCTCCCGGCGTTCCTTCGCACACGGCATCCAAGCTGTCTGTCAGAAAAATGCAGATAAAAAACTGCCGCAAACCTGTACTGTCTGCCGCAGTCGATGCATGAATGCAAAAGAACCGGGAAATCGGGGAAATACGCACAAACATCAGAAAACATACGTTTTCAAAACAACCACAGTTCTGCTGCGCCCGTTCTGATAACCCCGTTTCCGGCTGCACTTTTCCTCTGTTCGACTGCCCAAAAGCGATACCGGGTTCCGATCCTTCCGACCGGAGCCATATAACGCACGCCTGTGGGTATTCCGACTTTCACGGTAATGGCGGTTGCGACGGATTTTCACCGAACTTCCCCCACCGGGCAATGTTGTCAACGCTTCGGTTGACAGCGCTGCTCCATTTGGCTGCGTATTTCGTGCGGCGGTCTGCCGCAATTTCTGCAATCAGTATAGCACGAATGGCACACTTTGTCAAGAGAACGGCGGGAGAAAGTTCACATAAAGAACATTCTCCGGTAAAAATTCAGTAAATTTTTTTGAAATTTTCCGAATGTTTACGATTTTTTCATACTTGTATGTTATACTGATGCTGGACTTTTTTATATATAATATATAGGTACATTTTCAGAACATCAGCAGCAATTTCACTCCGGGATTGCCGCAGAAGTTCATTTTTACGTAAGAGGCTTTTCATGGATCAAACATATTTTCTCGGTATTGACATCGGCTCTACTACCGCCAAGCTCGTTCTGGCCCGCAGCAGAGACGACGGTACCGCCGACGTGGAAAACGTCATTTATGAAACCTACGAGCGGCATTTTTCCCGTGTCCGCGAAAAAATTCTCGATCTGCTCGACGCACTTCCGCTGGACGGCAATGTCGCACTTTCCGCGGCCATCTCCGGTTCTGCCGGACTCGGTCTGTCCGCTGCCATCGGCGTTCCGTTCGTGCAGGAGGTTTTTGCGACGGGTGAAGTCGTGAAAATGCTCGCGCCCGACACCTCCGCCGTGGTCGAGCTCGGCGGTGAGGATGCAAAAATCATATTCTTCGACGGTGTGATGGATGAACGTATGAACGGCACCTGTGCCGGCGGTACGGGAGCATTCATCGACCAGATGGCGACACTGCTCAACCTCTCCGTCGGTGACATGGACGCACTGAGCCTGGAACACACGCGCATTTATCCGATTGCATCCCGCTGCGGTGTCTTTGCCAAGACCGATATTCAGCCGCTGCTCAATCAGGGTGCCAACAAAGCCGATGTTGCCGCCAGCATCTATCAGGCGGTTGTCAACCAAACCATCGCCGGACTGGCACAGGGACGACGCATCGGACGTGACAAGGACGGCAATCCGCAGAAGGTGCTGTTTTTGGGCGGTCCGCTGTTCTTCTGCCGCGGTCTTCAGGAACAGTTTGTCGAAACGCTCCAGCTGACGCGCGGCGAAAGTGCGCTGTTCCCGGAATGGGGTCCGTATGCCGTTGCACGCGGCACCGCGCTGTACGCCGCAAAATCCCTGCATCGTGTGACGCTGGACGCGCTTCGTGCCGCTGTCAGAAACAGCCTGCATGAACGCGCGGTACTCGACACCCTCCCGCCGCTGTTCTCCTCCGAGGAGGATTATACCGCTTTCACTGCCCGTCATTCCAAAGCCGCTGTTCCGACGCAGGACATCACCGCCTACCGCGGCCGCGCATGGCTCGGCATCGACTGCGGCTCCACCACAACCAAGCTCGTGGTCATCAGCGAGGACGATGCACTGCTGTATCAGTATTACGCCTCCAATCAGGGCAACCCTGTGGAGATCATCCGTGCAGAGCTGGAAAAAATCTATGCACTCTGCGGCGACCGCATCACGCTCTGCGGTTCAGCCGTCACCGGTTACGGCGAGGAGCTGATTAAGAGCGCATTCGGTGTGGATCTGGGCATTGTCGAAACGATTGCACACTTCACCGCGGCAAAACACTTTTTGCCCGAGGTCGATTTCATCCTTGATATCGGCGGTCAGGACATCAAGTGCTTCCGCATCGCAAACGGCGCCATCGACTCCATCATGCTCAACGAAGCCTGCTCCTCCGGCTGCGGCTCATTTCTGGAAACCTTTGCAAAGAGCATGGGCTTCACCGCCGCGGAATTTGCACAGAAGGGCAGATTTTCCACCCATCCCGTCAACCTCGGTACACGCTGTACCGTCTTTATGAACTCCTCGGTCAAGCAGTCCCAGAAGGATGGCGCAACACCCGAGGACATTTCGGCTGGACTTTGCATCTCCGTTGTCAAAAACGCCATTTACAAGGTCATCCGCGTCAACTCGGCAGAAGAACTCGGCCGTCACGTCGTGGTACAGGGCGGTACCTTCTACAACGACTGTGTTCTGCGTGCCTTTGAGCGTGAGCTTGGCAACGAAGTCATCCGTCCGCAGATCGCCGGTCTGATGGGGGCCTTTGGTGCGGCACTGTATGTCAAATCCCACGCGCTCCCCGCAACCACCCTGCTGTCAGCCGAAGCGCTTTCCGAATTCACCCATACTTCGGTGGCCACGGTCTGCCGCAGATGCACCAATCACTGCCGCCTGACAGTCAATACCTTCTCCGGCGGACGCCGCTTCATCTCCGGCAACCGCTGTGAACGCGGCGCAGGTGCCGATGAAGCCGACACCACCCTGCCGAATCTCTACGAATACAAGCGCAATTACCTCTATGGCCTGCAATCCAAGCCAGGCAGCCGCGGAACCGTTGGTCTGCCGATGGCACTTGGCATGTACGAGCTTGCCGTTCTCTGGCATACCGTGTTTACGGAGCTGGGCTTTGAGGTCATGCTCTCCTCGCCGTCCCGCCGTTCGACCTACGAAAAGGGACAGTTCTCCATTCCGTCCGACACGGCGTGCTATCCGGCAAAGATCATGCACGGTCACATTGAGGAGCTGATTGCACGCGGCGCCAACACCATCTTCTATCCGTGCCTGTCGTACAACATCGACGAGCATCAGTCGGCAAACCACTACAACTGCCCTGTCGTTGCATACTATTCGGAGCTGCTTCAGGGCAACATGGATTCCCTTCAGAAAACCGATTTCTTCTATCCGTATCTGAACATCGATTCCGAAAAAATCCTTGCCCGCACCCTTGCCCGCGCCTTCCGCGAAAAAGGAACACCGATTCCCGACCGGGAAATCAGACAAGCGGTCAAGGCGGGCTTTGCCGCATATCATAAATACATGGCAGATGTCAGAGAACAGGGGCGGCGCGCACTCGATTATGCCGCAGAACACGGCAGACGCGTGATGATTCTCGCAGGACGCCCGTATCACATCGATCCGGAAATCGGTCACGGCATCGATGGTCTTGCCTCCTCCCTCGGCTTCGTCGTCGTCTCCGAGGACTCCGTTTCCGAGCTGGCACAGTCCCCGACACTGCACGTCCTCAACCAGTGGACCTACCACGCACGTCTTTACCGCGCGGCGATGTTTGCCGCACAGAATCCGAATGTTGAGCTGGTTCAGCTGGTATCCTTCGGCTGCGGCATCGACGCAATCACCACCGACGAGGTGCGCGAGATCCTGGAATCCCGCGGAAAATTCTATACACAGCTCAAAATTGACGAAATCACCAACCTCGGCGCGGTCAAAATCCGCCTGCGTTCCCTGATGGGCGCACTGGATGACCGGGATGCCGAAGCAAACGCGCAGAAAGGAGAGATGGCATGAGCAAAAAACAGGTTCCGCATCAGGACTATATCTCCTTTACCAAGGAAATGAAAAAGGATTACAAAATCCTGGTTCCGATGATGCTGCAAATGCATTTCAAAATTCTCTGCGGCGTTCTGCGCAACTTCGGCTATGATGTCGAGCTGCTCGAAACCTCCGGACCTCACATCGCGGAGGAAGGTCTGCGGCATGTACACAACGATGCGTGCTATCCGGCAATCATCGTCATCGGACAGTTCATCGATGCGATCAAGTCCGGAAAATACGACCCTGACAAAACCGCGCTCGTCTTCTTCCAGACCGGCGGCGGCTGCCGTGCATCCAATTATGTTTCTCTTCTGCGCAAGGCACTGAAAAAAGCCGGTTATCCACAGGTTCCCGTCGTTGCACTCAGCTTCGTCGGACTGGAAAACCATCCGGGGCTGTCTCTGACCCTGCCGCTGATTCATAAGATCGTGTATGCATTTTTGTATGCCGATCTGCTGATGCTGCTGGTCAACCAGTGCCGCCCGTATGAGGACACGCCGGGTTCTGCACAGGCGCTTGCCGATCAGTGGACCGAGCGGCTGGCGGATGCGCTGACAGAGAAAACATTTGTTTCTTACAAGCAGGTCAAAGAAAACTACCGTGCCATTCTGCGTGACTTCGCTGCACTGCCGCGTACGCTCCGTCCTGCGGCACGTGTTGGTATCGTCGGCGAAATCTTCGTGAAATATTCTCCGCTCGCCAACAATGAGCTGGAACACTTCCTCGTTTCAGAAGGTGCGGAGCCGGTAGTACCGGGACTGCTCGACTTCTTCATGTATACCGTCTATGCAAATGTCATCGACTATCAGCTGTACGGTCTGCATCCGGTCAAATACCGCGTCTTCCAAATGCTGTTTGATTTCTTTAACCGGAAAAAGGACGATCTGATTGCCATCATCGAAGAACAGGGCATCTTTGAGCCGCCGACCCACTTCAAGCACGTCATTGAACTGACAAAGGGTTACATTGGCGTCGGCACCAAGATGGGCGAGGGCTGGCTGCTGACTGCGGAAATGCTGGAGCTTGCGGAAAGCGGCGTTGAGAACATCGTCTGCACGCAGCCCTTCGGCTGTCTGCCCAACCACATCTGCGGCAAGGGCATGATGCGTCCGATCAAGGAACGCAACCCCAATGTCAACATTGTCGCCATCGACTACGACGCCGGCGCAACAAAGGTCAACCAGGAAAACCGTCTGAAGCTGATGCTTGCCAACGCGAAAAAAACCGATATTCATCAAAAGAAATCCTGATATGCAAAAGAACAGTCACCATGCGGCGGCTGTTCTTTTTTGTTGCAGGATTTTGAAAACCGCATTCCGATTCTTTTGCTTACCTCTTGCAAAACAGAAGAAAATCCTGTATAATAGGAGAGAAATGACACCAAACAAGGTACAATACCTGCAATACGGAGGGACATATGAAAACGATTCGCTATTCCGATTATCTGAACCGCGTTTACGGCTGCTTTCTCGGCAAGTGCATCGGCGGTACTGCCGGCGGACCTGCGGAGGGCAGAAAAGAACTGCTGGATTATCCGCTGGATGAGACCATTCTTCACACGGCACTGCCCAACGACGATCTCGATCTGCAAATTCTCTGGCTCGAAGTCATCGAGGAAAAAGGGCTTTTCTTCACTGCACGTGATCTGGCACAGTCCTTTTATGACAATGTTCCCTACGGTCCCGGCGAATACGCTTATTTCAAAAAGAATTTTGGACGCGGGATCATGCCGCCTCTCTCCGGTTCGTTCAACAATCGCTTTTACAAAAACGGCATGGGTTGTCCGATCCGCTCGGAAATCTGGGCGTGCATCTGTCCCGGCGACCCCCGGCGCACCTGGCAGTATGTCGTCACGGACGGCTCGATGGATCATGCTGAGGATTCCGTGCTCGCAGAATATTTCCTTGCCGCGGCGGAAAGCATGGCATTTTTCAGAACTGCCGGGGACAGTATCGCAGACCTGCTGGGCGACGCGCTTGCATTTCTTCCGTCCGATGCCAAAATCACACAGGCGCTGACCCGTACCATGCGACATGCGGCAGAACACCGCGACTGGAAGTGGATCCGTTCCGATATCATCCGTCATTATGGTCATCCCGACTGCACCAATCTGTATCAGAATATGTGTTTTACGCTGCTGGCACTGCTGTACGGCGGCGGCGATATGCGCGAAACGATTCGCATCGGCTGTGCCATGGGCTATGACACCGACTGTATCTGTGCAACGGCGGCATCGATCATCGGCATTCTGCGCGGTGCGGACTGCCTTCTGATGCGGGACGGCTTCACCGACACCGGTATCAAAGCCTCCGTCAGACTGCGCCGCGCCGACGGTCCGATTGCCGATCTGGCACGTGACGTGGCGCGCGTGGGACTGTCGCTGTACGATGCCGTCCCAGGTGACATCCGCATCACCGATGCACCGGTATATACACCTGTTCCTGCGGTGCGGCAGACATCACCGCTGTCGTTTACCGTCGATTACAACGGAGATCCGGTCCTGCGCACAGATACCGCAAAAGCTGTAACACTGCTGCTTCATACCGGTGACCGTCCCCTGCACGGATGCCTGACACTCGAAACACCGCCCGAAATCTGCTGTTCCCACCCGCGTCAAACGCTCACGCTTGCGGCAAATACCGTCACGGAATGTGCTATGTCCTTTGTTATTGCACCCAATGCGGCAAGACTTGCGCAGGACAACCGCATCACCGTCACCTTCTCCGCCGATGACGGCACGATATACCGCGACAGCTTCGGACTGAACGGTGCAGATGTCTGGTACTGCTACGGACCGTTTTTCCGCAATAACCGCGATCTTACGCACATTTCTCCCTATGAACCGTACGGTCCGCACATGGAGATTCCCGCAGGTGTTCCGTGGGAGGATCCGGTACGCGACTATCACCTCAGCCGTTTCGCCGCAATCGACGATATTTATATGGACGAAGCTGCATTTTTCCGCTGTAACAGCGAAACACTTCCCACAGATCCCACCGATGCGCGTTGCGAACCGATGGAGGTCTGTATCTGCGAGGATTATTTTGATGCCTCCGACTTATATTCCTCGACGGGACCGGCGGTATCTTATCTGTACCGCTGTATCGAGTCCCCGTGTGATCGTGAGGTAGATGTTACCGTCGGCTGTGAGGCACCGTTCCGACTCTGGATCAACGGCGTGCTGATCGGCGAAGGACGCGATGTCTGTGCATGGACGCTGGAAAACAAACACTTTTACAGCATTCCGTTCAAAAAAGGCGTCAACCGCATCCTGTTCAAGCTGGAAAATCCGAGCGGTCATGCCGCATTCAGTCTGATTTACCGGATTCCCGGCGCATCCTGGCAGCAGTACGGTGACTTTGCGTCGGTTCTGTTCCGATCTGTTTGAAATGCGTCGTTTTATACAATATAATAGACAAACAGCGATATGTTTTTGTGCATACCGCTGTTTCACGTGAAACATATTTGTTTTTCAGTACGGGAAATACCCAATGGGTGCTGTCTGCTGGACACATGCCTGAAAGACAATCGATCCCAGCATCGCCAGCAGTGCCGCCCACACAAACAGTCGTGTCAGCGTCTTCCGCAGCTCTGCACGCCGCCGCTGACGAACGGCTTCCTCGAAGGCACGCGCCATGCGGTCGGTACGCGCACGGGCATCCTCTGCCTCCTGTGCCGCCTTTGCATCGGTGTATTCCTCCCAATGTCCGCCGTCGTTGGCCGCACGGAAATCTGAGGTGAACCGGGATTCATCATACGGCGTCCCGACCTCTTCCTTGAGCAGATTATAGGCTTCATTGATCTCTGCCATCCGTTCTGCCGCCGCCGCATTGCCGGGGTTCAGATCGGGGTGATATTTCTTTGCAAGACTTTTGTATGCCGCCGTGATTTCTGTCTGCGTCGCACTGCGCGGAATTCCGAGACTTTCATACGGATCTCTGACCGCCATACCGTACCTCCTGTGCCGCAGAGGTCATCCCTGCCACGATATGGCGGATCCTCTGCGTTCTTTTCTGTCCATCATTGTACTCCATCTTTTTGAACTGCGTATAAACATCGGGTGAATTCCTTGACTTTTTTGCGCAAACATGGTATCATATAGCATATCAGATTTCAATGCAAAGGATTCCTCCAATATTTATGAAGCAATGTATCATCGCCGATTTTGAATGGTGCGTCACACCGCATCCGACAGGCGACCGTTTTCAGTATTTCAACGAAATTTTATCCGCAGGTGCCGTGCGCATCGACGAAACGGGAGAGGTGATCGACCGGTTCTACGCGCTGGTCCGTCCCGAATGTGCGGAATACCTGCATCCCGTGGTTCTCTCCTCGCTCCGTCTGCGCCGCGACGCGCTGGCAGCAGCGCCGGACTTTTCCGAGGTGTTCCGACAGTTTCTTGCATTTGTCGGCAATACCCGCGTTTATACGTGGGGATGTGCCGACCGCTCAGCTCTGGTACAGAATTTGCGCATCAAAGCAGATTACCCGGCAGAAAAAGCAGGCGCCGCTGCACCGCAGATGCGCGATCTCCAGCCGATTCTGTCCCGCGGTGCCGGTATTTCACCGCCCTACCCAAGTCTTGCGGCTGTTCTTTCCGCACTCCGCATCAAAAACGAAAACCGGCACAACGCCATGGCGGATGCAGAGGACACGGCACAGATCGTCTCTGTTCTCTATTCCCGTGATCCGGCACTGTCTGCGCCGCTGTTTGCAGGCATTCCGCAGCAGTCATCCGATGCGCATCCGGCATCCCGGCAAATACCCCTCACAGACGCAGAACCACCTGCCGCCGCATACCGAACCCCGGGCGAGGCGCTCAATGAAGCCCGCAGACAGCCGTGCAGCTGTCCTGTCTGCCGCGCTCCCATCGGTGTCGGTACCTGGATCCGTGCCTCCAAAACAGAAATCATGACCCTCTGTTCGTGCGAAACGGACGGACGGTTCCTCTGTACCGTCAATGCCGTGCAAACGCCCGAGGGCACCTTCCGTGCCGATACCGCGCTGTCCGCCTTTGACGGTGACAGCAAAACCCGGTATGAATCCGTCCGCCGTGCTGCACGGATGCGCCGATTACAGCAGGCAAAAAACGCCGCCGACAGCACCGTACAGGCGGTACAAAATCCGCCGCAGAAGGCAAACGACAACGACACATAAAGAAACCCGGTATTCCGCTTTTTCACGGAGTACCGGGAATTTTTATCTTTTTGCCGTTTTCGGCGATCAGAGCTTCTTGACGGAAAGAGTAACTTTTTCGCCGTTGATGTTCCAGCTCTTTTCGTTGTCGGTGACGGTGTCGTAGAGGACGGCATCACACAGGGTATCGGCACAGATTTCTGCTTCGTTCTTCTTCATGACGGAAGCGACAACCTCATTGCCGGATACACCGACATGAATGTGGTCCATGACCTCAAAGCCGCTGTCCTTGCGCATGGTCTGAATCTTGGAAACGATTTCGCGGACCATGCCTTCTTCCAGCAGTTCCGGTGTCAGGTTGGTATCGATGACAACCGTGATGCCGTGGTCGGAAACGGATTCATAACCGGACTTCTGCGTCATATCGATGAGCAGATCATCCTTTGTCAGCGCTGCTGTCGTGCCGTCGGGCAGGTTCAGCGTCAGAATACCGGTCGCATCCAGGGAGTCCATCGCAGCATTGCCGTCGATTTCACCGAGCAGAGTACGGATCGCGCCGAGCTGCTTGCCGTACTTCGGACCGAGCGTGCGCATCTGCGGCTTGAAGGTATAGGTCGTGAAGTCGCGGACGGAATCGGTGAAGACCACGTTCTTGACGTTCAGCTCATCCTCAATGATGTCACAGCAGAACTGCGGCAGCGAAAAGTCCGACTTGACATAGACAAGACCGACGGGCTGACGGTTCTTGATGTTTGCCTGGTTGCGGCATGCACGACCGAGAACGACGACATCGAGAACGTCTTCCATTTCCTTTTCCAGATCCGGCAGAATCCATGCATCGCAGACGGTCGGGAAATCGCAGAGGTGGACGGATTCAGGCGCGTTCTTGTCGACAGAACCGACGAGATTGCGGTAAATGTCTTCGGTCATGAACGGAACCATCGGTGCTGCGGCCTTACAGAGGGTCACCAGCGCCGTGTAGAGGGTCATGTATGCATTGATCTTGTCCTGCTCCATTCCCTTTGCCCAGAAGCGTTCACGGCTGCGGCGGACGTACCAGTTGGACAGCTCGTCGACAAAGTCGGTCAGATGTCGGCAGGTTTCGGGGATACGGTAAAGATCCATATTGGCATCCACTGCCTTGACGGTGGACTGCAGGCGGGAGAGAATCCAGCGGTCCATGACACCGAGTTTATCGTAATCCAGCGTATATTCGGTCGGATTGAAGCTGTCGATGTTCGCATACAGCACGTAGAACGCATAGGTGTTCCAGAGTGTACCCATGAACTTGCGCTGTCCCTCGGTCACAGCTTCCGAATAGAAGCGGTTGGGCAGCCACGGAGCGGAGTTGGAGTAGAAATACCAGCGGATGGCATCGGCACCGAAGGTTTCCAGTGCTTCAAACGGGTCGACGGCATTGCCCTTGGACTTGGACATCTTCTGTCCGTCCTTGTCGAGGACATGACCGAGAACGAGAACGTTCTTGTACGGTGCGCAGTCAAAGAGCAGCGTGGAGATTGCCATCAGCGAATAGAACCAGCCGCGCGTCTGGTCAACACCCTCGGAGATAAAGTCTGCCGGGAAATGTGCATCAAACATTTCCTTATTTTCAAAGGGATAGTGCCACTGTGCAAACGGCATCGCACCGGAGTCAAACCAGCAGTCGATGACCTCGGAGACACGGTGCATCTGACCGCCGCACTTCTCACACTTAATGGTAACAGCGTCGATATAAGGTCTGTGCAGCTCGATTTCCTCGGGGCAGTTGTCGGACATCGACTTCAGCTCCTCGATGGAACCGATCGCATGACGGTGACCGCATTCACATTCCCAGATGTTGAGCGGTGTGCCCCAATACCGGTTTCTCGATACGCCCCAGTCCTGAATGTTTTCCAGCCAGTCACCGAAGCGTCCCTTGCCAATCGATTCGGGAATCCAGTTGACGGTGTTGTTGTTGCGGATGAGCTGTTCCTTGACGGCGGTCATCTTGATGAACCAGGAATCGCGCGCATAGTAGATCAGGGGCGTGTTGCAGCGCCAGCAGTGCGGATATTCATGCTCAAACTTCGGCGCGGAGAACAGCTTGCCGCTCTTATCGAGATCCGTCAGAATCAGCGGATCCGCATTCTTGACAAAGGTACCCGCATAGTCGGTCTCCTCGGTCATCTCACCCTTACCGTTGACAAACTGAACGAACGGCAGATCATACTTGCGGCCGACATTGGCGTCGTCCTCACCGAATGCAGGAGCGATGTGAACGATACCGGTACCGTCGGACATCGTGACATAGCCGTCACAGGTGATATAGAAGCCGCGCTTGCCCTGCTTGTCGGCAACGGTCTTTGCCCACGGGAACAGCGGCTCGTAGGAGCGACCCTCCAGGTCAGCACCTGTGTATTCTTCGAGAATCTCGTATGCCGGTGCATCCTCGGTCTTCAGCGAGCCGAGAACGGTGTCCAGCAGTGCCTTTGCCATGTAATAGGTTCTGCCATCCGCTGCTGCGACCTTGCAGTAGGTCTCAATGGGGTTTACACACAGCGCGACGTTGGACGGCAGCGTCCAGGGCGTCGTCGTCCAGGCAAGGAAGTAGGCATCCTCACCCTCGACCTTGAAGCGGACGACAGCCGAGCGCTCCTTGACGGTCTTGTAGCCCTGTGCAACCTCATGAGAGGACAGCGGGGTTCCGCAGCGCGGGCAGTAGGGAACGATCTTGAAGCCCTTGTAAAGCAAGCCCTTGTCCCAGATCTGCTTCAGTGCCCACCATTCGGATTCGATAAACGTATTGTGATAGGTGACATACGGGTCGTCCATGTCCGCCCAGAAGCCGACCGTCGAGGAGAAGTCCTCCCACATACCCTTGTACTTCCAGACAGATTCCTTACATTTTTCCAGGAACGGCTCCAGACCGTATGCCTCGATCTGATCCTTACCCTCAATGCCAACCGCCTTTTCGACCTCCAGCTCCACCGGAAGACCGTGCGTATCCCAGCCGGCCTTGCGGATGACATGACAGCCCTTCATCGTGCGGTAACGCGGCACCATGTCCTTGATGACACGGGTCAGAACATGACCGATGTGCGGCTTGCCGTTTGCAGTGGGAGGACCGTCGTAAAACGTGTATTCCTCACCCTGTGCGCGAAGATCAATGCTCTTTCCGAAGATGTTTCTTTCTTTCCAGAATTTTTCGATTTCCTTTTCTCTGTCGACAAAGTTCAGATTTGTCGATACCTTTTCGTATAACACCGTAATACACCCTTTCTATCCTGACAGATAACAAAATAAAAAATCCCGCTCCGAAACCGAAACAGGACATACAACTGCTGCCCCGGAGAACCCTTCTCCGGATGTCATCCCTTTGGCGGGGCAGCCGATCACCGGCAGCAATTCCCCGACCGCCGCATTCCTTGAAAAACAGCACAGAACCGCTTTGTTTCAGACGCGCTCCCGTCACGTGGAAGAACCGGCGCAGCTTACTTTGGAATCCGGTTCCGGTTCAGCTTTGCAACTCAGAAGGGATTTTCTGCGGCTGCTGTTCTGCCGGATTCCACCCTCCCGGCTCTCTGGAAAAACAGGATGCAGCTGCGTACTCGCTTCGTCATCGTCTTTGTTTATGAAATATGATATATAATGTTATTATACCGCAAATGTGTGCGCTTGTCAATATGTTTTTTGAATTTCGCGGAGGTAGTCGGGGAAACTTTTTGCAAAAAGTTTCCCCATACCCCTTCAAAAACCTTTTTGCGGTATTTTGATGTGAAAATATGAGAAAAGAGGATATGATAGAGAAAGATATGGTAAGACAGGATATAATAAATAAGGATATAATAATTTGCACAATCTTTTCATGCAGGTGAAGAGAATGCAGAACATTTTCATTGACAAAATCCCCATCCGTAAAATTACAATTTCAATCAATACCATCATACAAAAAAACATAACATCATAATCCATCCTGTTGAAAATCGCAGGGCAGAAAATTTTCACCGGAATCACGGACCAATCATCCGCATTACCGGTGAAATTTCGCATGTAAGGGAGCAGAAAAAGGAAAAAAGAGGCTGCTGCGCGTTGAAAACCGGCAGCAGCATGTGCAGAATAGTATCAAAAGAGGGATTGCAGTCGGACAGAGCTGCTTTGGACAACGACAAAAACGCTCAGGGAAAAACTTTTTGAAAAAAAGCGTTTCCCCGACCCCTTTCGAAAAACTTTTTGCTGAGTGTTTGCCTTATTTCGGTCAAAAGTTTTTGAGGAGGGGCATGGGGAGGGACTTTTTTCAAAAAGGCCCTCCCCGAAAAAACTACCGGACAGCACTTTGACCATCAGACATGCACAGAGCCGGGCGTTCTCACCGCAAAGGCATCCAGTGCCAGTGCCAGATTTTCCTTTGCATGGAATAAGCAGGAGGTCAGATAGCTGCGGATACTGCGGATTTTGGTTGTTTTGGCGACATCATTGTAAGTGTCCAGGACAAAGCGGATGTCCTCGCTGTCGAGTGAGGACAGGCGGGATGCAATTTCCTCCCGCGGATAGGAAATTCCGCCGAGCATCAGCGATGCAGGTGAGCCGTCTTTTGGCGGTGACAGGTACGTTTGCAGGATAGAAACGATGCAGTCAAGCCGTTCGGCCGGATAGTCCTCGATCAGACATGCGTATTCGATCCGATTCCGGATATCGGACACCGCCGCTGCGGCAGGACGACGGGGTGCGCTGACAGCTGCCGGTTTGTTTTCAGGGGGGGATTGTTTGCCGGCTTCTGCCGCAGGTACCTGTTTTTTTGCATGACAAACAGACACGGCTTCCGTGTCACTTGTTTTATTCAGTGTGTAAAGATACATCGGGTATCCGGTCTTGGGAGAGCGAACGCGCGTCAGTATCAGATATCCGGCAGAACGCAGCTCGCGGAACATGCGGTCAAACGCATTGGCACCTTCTCTGCATACCGAACGGAGCATGTCCTTGGACAGAACCAGATCCGGTTTGTAAGCCTGAAGGCGCAGATACCGGGCGATGACAATGTAAAGCCCCTTGGCTCCCAGCGACAGATTCGGATCCATCAGCATCGGTGCGCTGATTTCGGTATAGTCCTCATTCGGCGGCAAAAACGGCTGATACGATGCACGGAAGGCACGTCCCTGCGCTGCCGTCAGACAGTGCGCCGCGTGCGTGTCCTCATGTCCTGTTTCCGGTGCCGACTGTGCCAGCGTATAATAATCATGGAAGCAGTTTGTCCCCTCCGGAATGCGGGTACGCACAAGATATCCCGCCGCACAAAGACGGCGAAAGGCTCCGTGCAGACTGAAATACCGGTTCTTTGTGTGACGGAGCAGAAGATTCTGCAATCCACCGTTTGCATAGGTAAAGGAAGGATTGGACAAAACGGTACCGATCATGGCGTACAGTGCAAGATCACCGAGCGACGAAAAGCCATACGGCTGCGGCGCGGTCATGTCCTTGGAAAAACGGCGCAGGGATGCAGAGATATGACGGTTGGATAACCGGAAAAACGCAGTATTGCGGGGGGTGTTCTGCTGTGCCACAATCGGCACCTCCTTTCTTTGAGAGAGTGAAAAAACAGGAAAAAATCGGGGAGGCACTTTTTGAAAAAAGTACCTCCCCGTGCCCCACCTCAAAAACTTTTAACCGAAATAAGACAAACATACTGTGAAAAAAGTTTTTTGAAAGGGGGGACGGAGGAACTTTTTCAAAAAAAGTGCTCCAAAACGTTGACAAACGCATCTGCACTGCTGTCCTGTGAACCAGACACCATACAGAAAAAAGAAATTGGTCAAAGTTTTTTGAAAGGGGTTCGGGGAAAACTTTTTTTCAAAAAAGTTTTCCCTGAAAAACCCATTGTCCAACGCACTGCGATTGCCGTCCTGCGAAAAACAGACAAAAAATCAGACAGGATAGCATAAGAATACATGAAAAAACGCAATCTGTCAAGCCGCGGAAGCCGGTACAGAACAGATAACATACAAGATACATACAAATACTTACAGAAAAGGAAGAATCTCCAAAACATACTGAAAATACTGGGAAAAATCGGTGTTTTTTGGAATGGAATGTCCGCTGTTATTGGAGGTTATGTCCTTCGCTGTTGGAGGTATGTACAGAGATATTGGAGGATATGTACGCAAATATTGGAGGAGGAGGAACAAACATCTGTTGGATATGTCCGCTGTTATTGGAGGTGACTGTATCCGGTACAACGAATGCGGATCCGACCCGCGGTGACGTCGCTTATGTCGGGGAGACAAGCCGGGGCGCGGGGATGACATCGGCAGACGGAAAACACGGTGAAATAAGCCATGAACATCATGGGAATGCACCATTTTTTGCGTCTGGAACCACAGGTTTGTGGGCTGAAACGGGATGGTACCGGTCTTGTATGTCCCATGTTATTGGAGGCAAAACGCATAAAGAACTTCGCCTGCGGTCTTCCGGACGACGGAGTATGTCCCTCGGTATTGGGGGTAAAACGGTGTATTTCCAAGGGAGATTTTTGTATGCAGGACGGTTTATGTCCCTTGTTATTGGGGGTAAATGGGACCGGTGCAGCGGCGTGAATTTTTGTATGTCCCTTCTTATTGGGGGTAAAATGACGGGGGGAACACGCCGGACTGCGGCAACAAACTGGTACAGGCGTACGGTATGTCCTCTGTTATTGGAGGTAAATACGTCTGTCCTCTGCGGTGCGGCTGCGCAGTATGTCCCTTGTTATTGGGGGTACGGACTGCTGCAATTACGTGCCTGGGCCCAAGGGACTGCATGAATGCAGTCCGGAAGCTCTCCCTTGCCCTCATCCGAGAGGCTTTTTCATGCGATTTTCGCTTGAAAATCGGAAAATTCGGGTCACTTCGCGATCCCGGATTGCCGCAAGTTTTCAACTTGCAGCAACCACTGGTTATTGGTGGTAAAACGACAGGTGCAAAGCACGGTTTTCCTGCGGGCGTGCGGTATGAAAAAGGAAAAAAACCGGTTAAAAACCCGATTTCCCATACAAATTGTACCATATTTTTCGGCAAAAAACAAGGATGTCGGGAGTTATTGGGGGTCTGTCGTGACTTATTGGAGGTAAAACAGAGCCATTACCTCCAATAACGCGGGACATGGGACCGTTGGAGATCTTTGTTCTGCACCGATAACCGGATCAGAAACGGCAAAAAAGCGCATCACAGCAGTCCTTTTGGGACGCAGTCATGCGCTGAACGTATGTATGTCCTTTGTTATTGGGGTTAAAATGATGGGATTAAAGGTCGGCGTCGTCCGCACTGCTGCTGTCTGCTGCGGTGCGGTCAGACTCCTCGAGCAGGTGAATCAGTACGCCGGTAATCGCACGGCCGCGGCGAACGATCTCGTATCCGGCGATATACTCCTTGCCGATGTAGTTGTCCAGAAGCCGTTCTGTCTGGGAACGGATGGTGGCGCGGAGCTTCCGGTCGTCCGGCGTGTTGAGCAGCTCGTAAATGGAATCGTAGGAAATCATCCGGGAGTTCATGTTGTTCTTCTTGTTTTTCATCAGCTCCACGCGCTGAAGAATATACTGCCGGATGATAATGACAGTGTCGGTTGAGCGTGTCGTTTCCTTGGTGTTCAGAAGATCGAGTCGGATCGGAATGATCTGTTTGATCAGCTTGGAATATTCATAAACAATCGGACTTGCCGCAAGACGGTAGGCCCATTTGGTAACGCCGCCGGTAGAAACGGTGACTTTCTGCATCATCAGCATCGAGCCGCTGACACGGGCAAGATCAAAGGGGTCTGACGGATTGGTCATGCGGACCTGCTCGGTATAGTCGATCGAGATATCGGTAATCCGTAGTTTTTCGAGCGAATCCACGATCATTTTGATGGATTTTGCGGAGACGAATTCCGATTCGATCATACCGTTCATCGCGCGGTAGACCATTTCCGGCGTGAAGGTGTCGTTGCCGGCAGAATACAGACTGCAAACCGCGTCGTGGACGATTTTATCGTACGGCGTGATCGATGCATTTCCGGAAAACTGGATGTTTTTGTCGTTGAAGTTGATCGTCGTCGTGATTTCCACCAGCTGATTGCCCTTGCGTCCGACGGTCAGCGTATGCTCTTCATTCGGCGCCATGTGACGCAGTTCATTTGCAACGCGGGAGTTGGTGATAAAAATGTCCTTTGGGATGATCGACCGCAGCTCCTGTACGTCCATGATTGCGTTGCGCAGAATCTGATCGTAAATCGCAGCAAAATCCTTCAGATCGACATCGCTCATCGGCGTATCCGCACGGCAGCCGGATTGCAGAATTGCGGTTTCCATCAGCTCCACAAACTGCTCCAGAGAGAGCTTTTTGAGTGCGGCGGCGACAGACTTCGGTTGATATTTATAGCAGGCGCGGATCAGCTGCTTGTGGAATTCATCTTCAAACAATCCTTCCAGTTTGATGGAAATACTTTGTGCCATATGCGGACACCTCCTCGCGTCACTTGATTTCGGATAAATATTATAACATAAAACGACGGAAAACGCAAGGGAAAACCTCAAAAATCATCGGAAAAACCGCACTTTTCCGACATAGACAGAAAAACACATCGAAACAGACCGGACACGGTGCTGTTCGCAGCGTACGTTTTGGTATGTGAACCGATGCACATAAGATAAACAAACATGTGAACCGATTCACATTCGACATACACTGTGACGTGAATCGGTTTACATAAAACGTTACACACAGATATACACCGCACAATACAAGAGATTTCGAAAAGCTGCAATAAAAAAGAAATGAAAATACCGTTTGTACAGCCGGAAATATGCGGAAACCGATGAAAAAAGTCTTGAAAAAAACAGACAGAATTTCATGAAAAAACTTGCAGGATTGCAATGTTTGTGATATAATATAAGTTAGATATTCACGCATCCGACCGGAATGGAATTTGAATAAATATTGCAGGATTCCGAAAACCGTGTCCGGTGCATCATGATACGAAAGGAACAGTTATCATGTTCAACGATGATAAACGAAAAGTGATTCCCTCCTCCGTAACCGATGTGTCCGCTCAAACGGAGGAATCTGCGGAACAGCACGGCCGCTCTCCGCTTCTGCATCGGAGCGAACCGATTGTGATAACCGTTGCCGTCACCAAGGGCGGCGTCGCAAAAACAACAACAGCGGTCAATCTGGCGGCAGAAATGGGTATGCATGGCGCAAGAACATTGCTTGTCGACATGGACGAACAGGGCAACTCGACGTTGTCGGCAACCGGAAAAAACAGAGAAGCCTTCAACAATGCCGCGCTGTTTGATGCATACCGCACCTTCGGCTTTCCCGGCTGCACAACCGATCATTTCATTCATCAGACGATGCTGCCGAATGTTGATATCCTTCCATGCAGCGGATTTTCGCTGATGATTCCCGATCAGGCGGAAATTTTACATAAGACGCGGAATTTTCCGGCTTACGCATTTCTGTCGGCGATTCTGCAAAACATCGAACGGGTCTGCTATGATTTTGTCATCATCGATACCCCGCCCGGAAAGAATACCTTCTCGCTTTCCGGCATATACGCGGCGGATCATGTCATCATTCCGCTTCATCCCGATAAATATTCGATCGACAGTCTGAATGAAACGTACCGTCTGATCGAAACAATGATGCGCGAGAACGATATGACGATCAATGTACTCGGTATTCTGCTGACGATCGTGGAGAAAGTGACCTTTACGAAAGTGCTGCGTGAAAACCTCTGCGCCGGTGCTTATGCCGGTCTGAAGCTGAACACCGAAATCCGCAAGGGACAGGCTGTCAACGACGCGACACTCGGCGGACCGGTTGTCATTGAAGAACCGAAAAGCAATCCTGCCAAGGACTACAAGGCACTGTACTATGAAGTGATGGAGCGTCTGGAGGCATATGAGCGCGGCGAATCTGCCGCACAACCCGCAGACCACGGAGAGGAGGCGTAACGGACATGGCAAAAATCAAACTGACTGATATGGATATGGGGCTGGGATCCATTCCGCAGAGCGATCCTCTGCACGATGCGAAAACCCTGATTAACCGCTCCCTCGGCACAGATTCCGACGATTACCGTTCGATCCCGCTGCAAATGATCGAACTGAATCCCGAAAACGACTATTCCACAGAAGATACCGACGAGGAAATTGAGGAGCTGGCACGCGACATTGAACGCAACGGTCTGCTTCACAATATCGTCGTGTCGGACAGAACACGCGAAACCGGAAAGTTTGTCATTCTCTCCGGGGAACGCCGTTACAAGGCTGTATCCTGGCTGTATCGCGAACGGCAGGAAAACAAATATGCCGTCATTCTCTGCAAGGTACTGACCGGACTGGATGCACTGGATGAAATGCTTGTTCTGGACGCGGCGAACCTGCAAACGCGCGGCGGAATGCAGGATGAACGGCGGTTCCGTAAAGCGACGTACCGCTTTATCGAGAATCTGCGCAAAAAAGGCGGCGTAAACGAGCGGGATGCTGTGGTGCTGGCGGAAAAATATACCGGCGTCAGTGATAAGCTTCTGGAAAAGAACGTGATGGTGGAAACGCGCCTGCATCCGGATATTCTGGCATTGCTCGACCGCGATCTGATTCCGAAGAATCAGGCAGTACAGTATGCCAGACTGCCGGAAGATGTGCAGATGATTCTGGCGCAGAACCTGGCTTCGGCATATGAAATCGGTGCAGCAGAATTGCGTGATGTTAACGATAAACTGTTTGTTGCAACAAAAACGATTGCTGAGCTGAATGCGCAGGTCGAACAGCGGATGCGCGGGATGCGTGAGGTCGATGAGGAAATTGCCGAGGCACAGCTGTCACTGTCCGCACTCCGGGCGATGGCTGAAGCGGGTGAGGCCTCCGAGGAAATGGAACAGCAGATGGAAGTTGTCCGCAAGACGCTCGGTGATCTGGAACAGCAGAAACGCATGTATGCAAATACGATTTCCAACGCGAAGGCGGCACTCAAAAAGAGCGAGGATAAGCTGTCCGAAATCGGTGTTTCACCCAAAACCGGCAGTGCTGTCACCGATGACATTGCCGCGATGATCAACAAAGGACTGAAAAAAGCGGAAAGCAGCGTGACGGGGATTACCTCCAAAACCAGTGTCAACCGGATGCTAAAAATGGATGATGCCGGAAAACGGGTGACGCTGGAACGGATGCGCGCACTGCGGCAGGCACTGGACAGTGTAATCCGTTTGCTTGAACGGGGTATTACATGAGACCAGCGGCACCGGAGCATAAAACCGTTTATGTGCGGTTTCACAAACGGGTCGACGAATTGCTGGAAGCATTTTCCAGGCAGACGGGCATGAAGCGTGCCGCGGCTGTGACGTGGATTCAGAATCGGTTTTTGGAGCGTCTGGAACGCGAAGGTGCCGTGATTGATGAGATCACGGAGGAGATGCTCGGGTTTTCCGGCATCGAAATTCCGTATTTCATTGCGCTCGGCAGAAATGCCGAAGGCAGTGTCCTTGGTCGCGCGATGCAGATCACCGTGGACCGTACCAGGGATCGGATGCTGGAGCTGATGGCGATGAACTGTAACCTGTCGACAAGAGATTTCCGCACAGCAATTCTGATGCAGTACTTTGAGGAAATCGGTATGATCTGATTTTCACCGGAAAGAAAATCGCGTTATCACCGCATCATAATTGTTGCAGGAATTTGAAAACTCAATGAATTCCATGCAAAAATGCATGTGTGGAGCGATACACATAGCAGTGTTTAACGATAAACATAAAAACTTGATGTCCCGAATTGTTGATTTACCCCCAATAACAAGGGACATTCATACAGAAAGCGCACGGATTTAACATTGCACATGTGGCATCCGTGCACGGTAAACAGAAAGAGAGGATCCATATGAAACAGTATGAAGTGTTTGGTGATGCCCTTTGGGTATGTGCCGGAGCTTATGCCAACACCGCACGGAAGCCGGATGCCAACGGCGTTCCGCATTTCCCGGTGTTGAGGCGCCATATCACCGTCTGCGGTACGCCGAAAAAAGCCGTTCTGCGTGTCATCGGACTCGGTTTCTTCCATTGTTATATCAACGGAACAGAGGTCACAGACGATCAGTTCCTGCCGCTGTCGACAGACTACGAATCCCGCGGCAACTGGCCCAGAGAAGAAAAGGTGACCGGTCACCGCATTTATGTGCCGGAATATGACGTCACTGATCTGCTGGAAAGCGGCGAAAATGTACTGGCACTCCATTTCGGCGGCGGCTGGTATACCTTTGACGAGGAGCGCTACGGCTATCCGAAGGCGATTTATCGCCTGACGGTCGAGAACGAAAATGGGGAATTGGAGGTCTGCTCCTCTGCATACGACAAAATCGGAGACAGCTTTGTAAAAACCTATCATTTCACCACCGACGAAAATCAGGATTATACCGCCTGTGACGAATCAATTTACGCAAAGGACTTTGACGACAGTGCATGGGGACCGGCACAGCGCGCAGAACCACTGGAAACAGAATATCTGTTCACTGACTGCCCGGCTGACCGGACACAGTATGAGGTTCCCGCCGTACTTTTGTGCGAAAATGAGAACGGCCGTCACTACGATTCCGGCTGTAACATGTCTTCCTACCCGGTTCTGAAGCTGAAGGCGGCGAAGGGCGAGGTCGTGACGGTGCGGTTTGCCGAGGAGCGGCATGAGGACGGTTCCGCAGATATGAATTTCAGCTACGGACAGATGTTTACCGTTGTTTCCGACGGTGAGGAGCGTATCGTCATGCCGCGCTTTACCTGGTTTGCATTCCGCTATTTCACGGTGCAAGGCAATGCCGAGGTAATCGGTGTCCGCCGTGTCCATACCGATGTCAAGGTCAACTCTGCGTTTACCTCCAACAATGAAACGCTGAACTGGATGTATGAAGCATATCTGAACACACAGACATCGAATATGCACGCCGGTATTCCGTCTGACTGTCCGCATATCGAGCGCCGAGGCTATACCGGAGACGGGCAGCTGGCTTGTCATGCCGCGATGACTACGCTGTCTGCAAAAGCATTTTACGATAAGTGGATTTACGATATCGGCGACTGCCAGGACATTTATACCGGTCATGTGCAGTATACCGCACCGTATACCCGATGCGGCGGCGGCCCCGGCGGCTGGGGATGCGCGATTGTTGAGGTTCCGTACATGTATTACAAGCATTACGGCGACATCAGCCATGCAGAGCGGCTGTACCCGCAGATGCTGCGCTATTTTGATTATCTCGAAGCACACTCGAAAAACGATCTCGTCGAATCCGATAAGGCCGGTGAGTGGTGTCTTGGTGACTGGTGCGCACCGATTCAGGTCGTGCTTCCGGCGGCATTTGTCAACAACTATTTCTATATCAAATCCATGCAGCGCGTGATTGAAATCGGCCGTCTGATCGGACGCGAAACCGAGATTCCGATGCTGGAGGAACGCATTGCCGCAAGACGTGCCGCGGTCAAGGCTGCATACTTTAATACCTGGGACGGCAATTTCATCGGATGCTTCCAGGGTGCCAATGCATTTGCGATCGATATGGGATTGGGAGACGAGAGAACCTATCACAATCTGGTCAAGTACTACCGGGAGCTGGGTAGATATGACACCGGTATTTTCGGCACGGATATCGTTACGCGCGTCCTGTTCGAGCACGGGGATGCACAGCTGGCGGCAGATCTGATGATGTCCACCGATCCGATTTCCTTTGATGGTATGCGCCGGGCGGGTTCGACCACGATCTGGGAGAACTGGCCGAATGCGACCTGGGATCGCTCGCACGACCACCCGATGTTCGGTGCGGTAATCGCCTATCTGTTCGATTATATTCTCGGCATCCGCGAAGAAGCCGATCAGGCCGGATATCAGAACATTCTGATTGCACCGGTTCTGGTTGACGGTCTGGATACCGTTTCCGGCAAGAGAACCGTTCCGGCGGGTGAAATTTCGTTGTCCTACGAAAAGAAGAACGGTTACGCGGACTTTGTGATTACCATTCCCGAAAATCTCAACGCGGTCTTCCGCTTTGGTGACAAGGAGATCATTCTTGATGCAGGAGAAAACTGCATTACCGCGGCGATCTGAGCATGAATCAAAAAAACGACAGGCGATGCAGAATCAAACTGCATCGCCTGTGGCTGTTTATATGACAATATTTTAAGCCTTGATCAGAATCTGTTCCTCGAACGTCCGCATCCATGCATCCGCAATCAGCTTGTGACCGGCAACGGTCGGATGAACACCGTCACCGACCCAGTATTCCGCCGGCGCAAGCGCACATGCGTGATCAAGCATTGCTTGCAGCGGCAGGAAAATTTGTCCGCATTCTGCGGCAATTGTTTTCACCGCATCGGCACGAAGCGCGGTTTCTGTTTTGAAATAATCCCAGTTGTCTGCTGTCGCACCGCAGTTGAGAACAAACGGCTCCATTAAAATCGTGCGGACATTGGGAAGTGCTTTCTTTGTATCTTCCACGAGCATTTTGTAAACACGGAAGAACCGCTCTGCATCGACGCCGTTCTGTCCGCCAAGCTCATGCCAGACATCATTGACGCCGATCAGAATCGATAGCACATCCGGTTCAAGATTCCAGCAGTCCGCCTTGATGCGCGCATATACATCGACAATACGGTTGCCGCTGATGCCGCGATTGATAAAGGAAAACTGCTGCGGATATTTTGCCGCCAGGGTTGCGGCACAGAGCATGGCGTAGCCCTGACCGATGTTCAGAAGACTGCCGCGTTCGGTGTTGCGGCCGGTATCGGTGATCGAATCACCTTGAAAGAGAATTTTCATGTTGGGTTCCTCTCCTGATAATTAATTTTGTATTGGCTGAAGCTGATGACAGGAAAGTGCGGTCTGGTCACAGGTATATCCGCATTTTTGGGCGACCCGTTCGGATGCACCGGAAATGGCATACCCGTAATGCGGAATGGCACCGCGTGAAAACAGATCCTTTGAAAAATACATCACCAGATCACAGGCATATCCGTGACCCCGGAATCGCGGCTCCACATAAAGCCATCCGATGTCATAGATATTCGCATAGCCGCACTCCGCACGCAGATACCCTGCAATTTCGCCGCCGACGCGCAGAATATACCATCGGACATCCGAAAAGACGGTACACGGAACAAACATATCAGCATTCATCGATTCGCAGTCGAGGTTCCCTGCGGCAACGGCTTTTGCAATCTCCGCTTTGTCAGCTTCGCAGTACAGCGAGACCGATGCCCCCGGATGGGACTGTACCGACGGTAATTGATTGGCAGCATGGATGTAATAAACCGGACTTGCCGGATACGCCGGGGGTGTAAGGGTATAACGGTTTTGGATGATCGGCAGCTGCAAAACAGCGGGATGGGGCGTCCGAAGCTCGATTTCCTCAAAAGCATCCTTTACCGTGTCCACATAGTCCATGCATTCCGCGATCAGCTCCTGTTCTTCGGTATAGAGAAGAATCAGCAAAAAGCCGACATCGTACTGTTTCACCTGGATGAAATCGGCGAGCGGATCGGACGCTTTGCGGATAAAGCAAACAATTTCGCTGACCTTATAGTCCTCGCCCGCAAGCGTCAGATCGGTACACCAGTGATAATTCCGGATGCGGTCTGCGGCATCCAGTGCATCGATCATCGTTTGATTGTCAATTCTCATGATGGACACTCCCCGGAGAATCGGTTTTTCAGATCGTGAGCCGCTGCGGTCAGCATTCCGAGTACCGGCTCAAAATTGACGCCGTACCAGCGGTGATCGGGATCGGCACAGGTTTCGCGGATGCAGGCAAGCGTGAAGTCCACCGCCAGCGTCAGCGCATCCGGTACTGTCATGCCGCGTGTAACCGCACCCGTGACAACCGACGCAAAAATATCGCCGGTGCCGTGGAACTGCGCCGCAAGATGTTCGTTTTCATAGAGTGCAAAGGTGTCGGAATTCCTGTCGTACGACATAGCGCCGATTCTGTTTTCATGTAAGGAAACGCCGGTCAGAACGGTCGTCGGACAGCCCAGTGCGGATAGTTTTCGCAGAATCGTCTTGTATTCATCCTCGGAGCATCCGGATGCCGGATACGGGATGTCAAGCATATAGGACGCTTCCGTCAGATTGGGCAGAATGATATCCGCTTTTTTGCAGAGAGAGGTCATTTCACGTGCAAATGCTTCGTCAAAGCCGGTATACAGCTTTCCGAAATCGGCCATTGCCGGGTCCACAAATACACGCAGTTCGGGATTGGTCTGCTTCAGTACATCGATGACGTGCGACACGATGCGGATCTGCTCAAACGAGCCGAGATAGCCGGTATAGACCGCATCAAAGGTCAGACCTTCCCGCTGCCACTGATCGACAATCGGCGTAATCTGATCGGTCAGATCGCAGAAGGTAAAGCCGCTGAACGCGGTGTGGTTGGACAGAACCGCCGTCGGAATCACCGCACATTCAATGCCGAGGGCAGAAATGATCGGCAGAGCGACGGTCAGAGAACACCGTCCGACGCAGGAGATGTCCTGAATGGTAACAATGCGTTTCAAGGGAGGTTACCGTCAGACAAGCTCGGTCTTGCGCAGATCGTCTGCCTTTCCGCACAGCATTGCACAGATGTTTTCCGCCGTCAGCGCAAAGATGTAGCCGCGGCAGAGATTACCGTCGGATGCGGGCTTCTGAAGCAGCTGTGCCGCTTCAAGGTCGATGACCCGCAGCCCTTCCGCTTCGATGCGTGCAAAGGAAACCTCCGGATAGAATACAGCAAGATGACCGTCTTTGCCATTGGGGTCACGGTCATAAACGCCGTCACAGCCGAACTTTGCAAAGTAAATGTCACAGCTGTGTTCCAGAGACTTGACCGCACAGACATAGTCCGTCGAGTGACCGGGTTCACCGACACCGCCGGCATAAATGATGACCTTGGCGTCTGCGTCGATTTCGGATTCATGGCAGCACTTGGGAAGGGTGAAATTGTCGGGGATGACAACATTCGTCTTGACATCCAGCTCTTCAAGCGCGATGGTCAGAAACAGCGCGTTCTGAACGGATGCAAGCATACCTGCGTAATCGGCGAGGACCTTGCCGCCGAAGGATCTGCCGCGGCAGACGTTACCGCCGCCGCAAACGACATAAATGTGCGAACGGTATGCCAGTCCTTGGCGGATCGCCTCTGCATAAGAGGTAATGGTTTCGCGGTTGAAAATGGCATCGTCTCCGCCGAAGGCTTCACCGGAGAGCTTGAGAAGAATATCTTTCATGACTGATACGTCCTTTCCGTACAAATAATAGAGGGATAAAGCCGGGGAGGCTCTATCCCTATTATTATATACGATTTCTCTGTATTTTGCAATGGGCAAAAGCAACAAAATCCGCGTTTTTGCCAATCAGCGGTGCTTTTCGATCATCGGAAGGATCTGCTCCTTTGCACGGTAGCCGACAAATCCATCGACAACCTCGCCGTCCTTGAAGAGAACGACCGTCGGAATGCTCTGTACGCTGAACTTGCCTGCAAGTGCCGCTGCTTCATCGACATCGGACTTGCAGATTTTGACGTCGGGCAGCTCATTGCCGAGTTCCTCCAGTACCGGCGCGAGCATCTTGCACGGTCCGCACCAGGTAGCATAGAAGTCCAGCAGGACAAGTCCCTTTACCGCTTCGATTTCGTTGTGGAAATTATTTTCATTGATCTGAACGTGTGCCATAATAGAATTCCTTTCTTGATTGAAAATCTATGATATCTGTTATAAATGCCCGATTACCTGTTGTGTTCCTGTAAACGAGATACCATGTACTTAATAGTATCCAAAAAAGTTCAATACCACACCGGTCAGGAAAGATCCGACAAACGCTGAGAATATCAACCTTGCCAGCATTCCGTATATTATACCTGCTTCAGTAAAGTTGAATAGTACAATACACCATGCAATCAAGGTTGCTATACCAAGTACCGCCGTCACAAGATATGGCTTTTGAATACGGTTCAGCAGTATCCTGAGAGCAATACCGACAAGAGCAGGCAGCACGAAGAAACACAGTATATACACAGCTGTTCACCATCCTTTCGCGGATTCTGATTGATCGTAATGACTTCAGTGACCGGGAACACAAAATAGAATTGGGACTATGAAAAGGTATTGTTTTCCTTTTGCATCTCTATTATACTGCAAATTTCTTGGAAAATATGTTGAAAATTCAACAAAACAAAACTTTTTTGAAAAAATATCGGTTTGGATTACAATTCCGGTGCCGCAAGCGACTTTTTCCGATAGAGCTGTTCATACAGGGATGCGATGTTTTCGGCAAACTGTTCCTTTGAGAATTTATATGCAACGGAGAGGTTTTCTTCGCACATCGCCTGATGCAGCGGCGGCGTATCGAGGATCCGGCTGATATAATTACAGAATTCGCCGCAGTTTTCGTACCGGTAACCGCCCAGTCCGTTGGAGACAACGCCGTCCAGTGCCGCGTCATTGCGGCAGACCAGCGGCAGTCCGCAGGCGAGGGCTTCGACATAGGTCAGTCCCTGCGTTTCGCTGGTGGATGCGCAGACAAAGATGTCGCCCAGCGCGTAATACTGACGGACCAGAGAGGGATCGATCATACCGGTGAAGATGACCTTGCCGTCCAGCTGATACGATTCTGCGATTTCGTGCAGGCGCTCCGCATCGGGACCGCCGCCGACAATCATCAGCCGGATATCGTCACGGAACCGGGACAGCGTCGAGAAATAACGGATCAGCTCCTCGACATTCTTTTCCTTGCCCAGACGTCCCAGCGACAGAAGCACGCGCGTCTGCGGTGTCAGTCCGTACTGTCGGCGCAGAGACGCGATCATTTCCTCATCCTTGGGAACGCGGAATTTATCCAGGGAAATACCGGTCGGAATGACGGCGATGTCTGCGCGAACCCCGTAATCGAGCAGGGTATCACGGACCTTTGCCGTCGGTGCAATGACCGTATCGACCGTTTCCAGACGCAGCTGGGATGCAACGGCAATCATCAGATCGGCGCCGGCGTGAAGCGGCAGGTACGTCGCGTACTGGTTGTACAGCGTGTGGTACGTGTGGACCAGCGCCGCGCCGGTTTCCTCGACGATCTTGCGCGCGTACTGGAACGTGAAAAATTCGCACTGGCTGTGGACAATGTCGGGACGCCATGCAATGATCTCATCCAGATATTCGTGCTTGAAGAAGTTCAGCGGCATCCGGATCCCGGGATAGACCTTGAACGGAACCGAACGCATGTAATAGACCTGGTCGTCTTCGTCGTAGTGGTAATTGTTGTCATAGGATGTTGTCAGAATCCGTACCTCGTATCCGCGTCTGCGCAGCTCTGTCACCAGATTGACAACGGAGGTGACAACACCGTTGACGGAGGGACGGTACAGATCGGACGTGATCAGAATTTTCTTTGCACTGCGGACAGCGCCGTCGTCGGAGAACTGCGCTTCCCATGAGTCGGATTTCAAAATATGCGGCATACGATCAAACTTCCTTCTCTGTTGGTTTCGATATTACAATGATACCATTTTTTTGCGGATTCGTCAATTCCTTCCGGCAAAAATTACAGTTTGGTAAAAAGAATGATGCAAAAAGTTAACAATCAATAATACAGATCAATCCAGTAGTGACGCAGACGCGGCAGTGGTTTGTCGTTTTTCTGAAGCACGGCACAGCGTTCTTCATACCAGAAACGGAAGACGTCAAGCTCCTCCTGTGCCAGAATGTGCTGGCTGAAGCGTGCTTTTTCGGCAAGCGCGGTCAGACGGTCGGGAACCGATTCTCCGCAGGCACGTGCCAATGCGACACAGCGGCGATAGAGCCGGAGTGCACTGAGATTGCGGTTTTCCTCCTCCGGGTAAAACAGCGCGTCGAGGTGCCTGCGGCGTGTTCTGCGGCAGAAGATCAGCAAAAGTGCGAGTATCGCCGCGGAGAGCAGGATCGTGAGGATGACTGCCATGGTGCGCAGCAGCTGCGGATGGAGCTTACCCGCAGTTGGGCCGCCGGAGGTTCCTCCGCTGCTGCCGGAACCGTCTCCCGTCGTAGGCTGTGCCGGTGTCATGCCGTCATCGGGCGGCGATGTCGGTGATGTGTCCGCTGCGGTGTCTTTTTCTTCTGTGCCGGGGACAGGCGGCTCGGTTTCATCCGGCGGTACGGTTTCCGTCACAGCCGTCGTTTCTGCTGTGTCCTCGGAGGGAATCGGCTGCATCCCGACAATGATGTCATCGGGATCCATATCGGGCGACAGCTCACTTGGCGGGGTTGCCTCAACCGGAATCCAGCCGAGCCGGAAATCATAAACCTCTGCCCATGCATGTGCATTGGAATCCTTGATGGCGGTCCATGTATCCGCTGTGCGGATGCTGCCGAGATAGCCAGCCGCAAGACGGGCGGGAATGCCGCATGCACGCAGAAGCATGACCTCTGCCGTCGCAAAATGCGTGCAGTAGCCGTATTCCGCGTCCTCCAGAAACCACAGCACAAAGTTGCGGTCGGTTGTGTTCTTGTCCGCATTGAGGGAATACTTTGCACTGCTGCGGACAAAGTGTGTGATGTCCGAAACCGTCTGCCACATGGTATCGTAATCCGTGTAGGTGCGGAGGCTTCCGTCCTCCATCACAAAGCTGTGTTCAAATACAGAGCTGTCTGTCACGCCGTTTTCCAGCAGGAGCGCCCGCAGCTCCTCCGCAAGCGCGCTGTCAATCTCACGGTATGCCGGGACGGTTTTCTGCATGTACCATGTCAGCAGCATCGATGCGCCGGCGGCTTCATTGTGCTGAAGACTGTCGAAATTGCCGGAGAAGCGGTAGAATGCGACCTCGTAATCGGGGGTGCGGTCGGGATTGGAGATGCGGCTGTCTCCGTCATATGCATAAGACGCGGATGAATCGGAGAAATAATACGGCGTGAAAAGCAGGGGAGAGCGTGCGCCATCCAGCGTCAGACGGGATGGGGAAACACCACTGGCTGCAAGAAGCGATGCGGATGCCATCTGAAATTCCGGCTCCGGTTCGGCCGCATGAACGCCGTCGAACACGGTCTGCTTCCAGCCTTCTTCCGTAAACCTGCCGTAGGTGTTTTCGCGCAGATAGATCACACCCGTCGTGTCGCACTTGGCACGCATGACCGTGCGTCCGAGGAAGCGGCGCGGGTTCAGACTGTCAAAGGAAATTTCGCTCCCTTCTGCGGAAACGGTGAACAGATTGCCGGAGAAAATTCCGCCTGCCGCATCGGAAACCGTGGTTTCCAGCGTGGATATGACACGCAGGACGCGGTCGTAGCCGCTTTGTACCAGCTCTCCGACCGGTGTTGTCCGCGGATACCACAGATAGACAGCGGACAAAAACAGTACGCAGGGCAAGAGCAGAAAAACCGCCTGCGCCGATGCCGCTCGTGTATGCAGCCGGACCGCGCCGCGCGTAAACAGCAGCAGCGCCCAGTAAAGCAGGATCAGCAGCAGTGCCCAAAGCGCGGGGATGGTTGCCTCAATGATCAGAAAACAGAGAATGAATGCTGGCAGCGGCAGTGCGGCAGCCAGCCAGACACGCTGATTTTGGCGGTAAAGGAAGTACCACAGCATTCCGCACAGCACCGACAGATACAGAATACATTCCGTTTGCGGTGCGCGGATGGAAGATAGCAGCAGCTCGTTGGTTTCCGCATGAATCAGAAACTGTTCATATTCGGAGAGCATCTGCGGCATGGTGATGCCCGGAAAGCCCCAGCAGAGGTGGCGCAGAATCGTCGTTGTCAGATAGCACAGCCCCTCGGTCAGGACGTCGATGCGGAGCCATGTCCAGACGGCGAGGAGGAGGACCTGTGCCGCGGCGGCAAGAAATGTGGATTTTCCGGCACGTCCGCAGACAATTTGTACAGCGGCAAGCATCGGCAGACCGGCACACAGGACTGTCGGGAAAACAGAAAAGGAAAAGCCTGTAATCAGACAGCCGAACATGCCGCCCAGATACAGAAGCAGCAGCAGCAGCTCAAACAGCATCGTTTCCAGATATGTCGGGATGACGGACGGCGGCGCGGAGACAGCCTTTACGGTCCCGGCTGCGGCAGTCGTGGTCTTGTTTGTATGTCTGCGCAGGTGCTTCATGGCAGAATCCTCCTTTCCTGCGTTTTGTCAAAGGCATTATACCGTCAGCTCTGCGGTATACGGTTCGTTGCCGGCGTTGGTGACGGTGATGGGGGCGCCGGTGCCAAGACAGGTTTCGGTGTCCAGATGATATCCGCGATCCACGCTTTTGTAAACCGATGCAAAAGCGTGCGGCGGCATCTGTTCGGGAACGGTGTCGGACAGCATCCGGCGATAAAAGTCGTCCAGTCGGGACAGATCGTACAGCGTTTCGGTGCAGGTGCGTCCGTCTGCCGTGATCCAGCCGACAACCACCGAGCGGACATGCTCACGGACGCAAAGTGCACGCAGCATCCAGTCCAGCGCATCATACAGCAGGTCCGCTCCTGCGGGATCGCGGACACGTTCCAGTGCAATGGCGAGAACCTGATACTGCGGCTCAACCGGTTCGCGGACCAGAATGTCGTCAATTTTGGCGGTGAGCTTCCAGTGCACTGACCGGAGCGGATCACCGGGACGGTAGGTGCGGATCTCATACTGTTCGGTGGGACGCTGTGTCGGGGTGAGCGTCGATTGGCTGTTGTCCCACATCCGCAGCTTGCCCTTCGGTGCGTTGGTGTGCGGCAGTACGACAATGTCCGCTGATTTCGTTTTTCTGCCTGTCCGCCGTTCCGACAAATGGACCGGCAAGCGGAACAGCCCGAGAAAATCCCACAGAAAAGCGGTGCGGATCTCGGTGCGGATGACGGCGGTATGTTCGGTCGGGACGGGAATCCGGATGCCGCCGGCGGCACGGAAGTGCGGCAGCAGTCGTCCATTCCGGCGAAGGATGACCGGATACGGTGCAAACTGATACCGTACCGCTTTGGGTGGGACATACAGCCGATCCGCAGTTTGAGAAAGATCGGTCTGCGTCACCGTCAGTGTAACGGGAAGATAGTACGGGCAGAAGGTGCCGGCTGCCATGATGTTCAGCTCTGCCGTATCGCCGCGGTGTACCTGCATCGGCGCGGTGAAGGACAGCCGCAGGACCAAAAACGGCCACAGTGAAAGAAGGAGCGAAAATACCGGCAAAAGCAGAACCGTATAAAACAAAAATGAGGAAAACCACGCGGTGTAGTTGACGGCAAAGGCACACATTCCGGCGAGGGTCAGCAGATAGACGACCCAATGCAGCAGCAGCGCGATCATGTGCGCGGACCGCCCTGTCTGGATTTGGTCTGCGGCGGTGCAGCAGTGCCGTCGGATGACTGTGCCGGCATCCGGCGCGCGGCGCTGCGGTCCAGAACACCGGGAACCGGCGTTGCGGCAAGGATTTCATTGGCGATGTCAAAGGCATTTTTGCCTGCATGTTCCGCGTCCGGTGTCAGAATCAGACGGTGGGCAACGGTGGTGGAGAATACGGCGCGGACATCGGCGGGAATGACATAATCGCGGTCGGACAGATACGCATGTGCCTTTGCCATGGACATGACACCGAGGGTGGCACGGGGCGATGCACCGCGTGCAAGATCGGGCGAGGTACGGGTACCGGCGATCAGCGCAACGACATATTCCGCAAGCTCACGGGAGGCATAGACTGCGGCACATTCCGCCTGCATCCGCGAAAGCTCTGCGGCGGTCATGATACAGCTGACCCGGTCAAGCGGTCTGCCGCCCTGGTGCCGCAGAATCATTTCCGTTTCGTCCTGCGTGCGCGGATAGCCGATGGACAGACGGATCATGAAACGGTCAATCTGTGAGTCCGGCAGACGCTGGGTACCGGCGGCACCGGTCGGATTCTGCGTGGCGATGACGCAGAAGGGTTTGGGAAGCGGATGCGAGGTGCCGTCCACCGTAACCTGTCCTTCCTCCATCGCTTCCAGAAGTGCGGATTGGGTACGGCTGGTCGCGCGGTTCAATTCATCTGCGAGAAACAGATTGCACAGAATCGCGCCGCGCTGATATTCCATGCGTCCCGTTTCCTTGTCATAAAGCGAATAGCCCGTGATATCTGAGGGCAGAACGTCGGGGGTGAACTGCACACGTCCGTATTCCAGCTGCATCGCACGGCAGAATGCGAGCGCCATGGTGGTTTTTCCGACACCGGGAATGTCCTCCAGCAGAATGTGTCCGCCGGCAAGCATCGCCAGTGTGACCCACAAAAGGGTGTTCCTTTTGCCGATCACCGCTTTTTCTGTTTCTGCAATCACTGCCTGTAATTTCTGATTCATGATGCGTCCTCTTGTTGTATGTTGTGCGGCAAATTCTGCCGTCATAAGTAATAGACGACAAAATTCCGATTTTGTTCCCTGTTTTTTGAAAAAATTCCGAAAAAATTTTTCGCGGTTGGTTTTTGATCTCCGACGGCACAGAATACGCCTGGCGAAATACGCCTGGCGAAATATGCCTGGCGAAATACACCGGCAGAATGTACGAAAAAGGGTACTGCGGCATGTCGAGGCACGGCAGTACCCATCCTGTCATGTATCCTGTTTTTGCGGGAAGCTGTCACCCGCATCGGCTTTCCGTGCGGCGGCAAATGCCGGTTTGTCACGCTTGGTGACAACGCGGATTTCTCTGCCGGCAGGCGTGCAGAGCGTCAGTGTGATTTTTCCCGCATCTTTCTGCGGATGACGCAGAACGCGGGCAGACGCCGGCTGATGCGGCAGAGATGTCAATGCAAGGTAGGAGAACTTTTCATCCTCATACGGGACATCACCGCCTTTGAGTGCCTTGTGCAGCTTTGAGCGGGCAACGCGGCAGGTAAAGTGGCACCAGTCGTCCTCATTCAGCGGACAGTCTCCGATCTGCGGACACGGTGCGCAAACCGCGGCTCCGGCAGACAACAGCTGCTTTTTTGCATCGCGCAGAATGGCGGAGCCGACCTTGGTTCCCGGTTCAATGAGGAGCAGGAGCTTGCCGGTGATCTGCCACAGCAGAGAAAGCAGACTGCGGCGGGTGTCGTCGGACAGCTCGTTGGTCATGTATGAAGCAATGACCACGTCATAAGTCTGTCCTGCCTCCGCTGCCTTTTTTGCAAACACCGCAGCATCCGATAATATCCAGTCAACCGGAGCATCTGCCGTCAGACGCCGGCCGACGGCGAGCATTTCCGGCTCCCGTTCCACAGCGGTGAAGCGGGGGGTACCGGGCAGAAATGCATCTGCTGCAAGAACCGCGGCACCGGTTCCGGCTCCGAGGTCGAGAACGGTGGTAAGCGTTTCGGCGTCATCCTGTGACAGTGCCGCAAGTGCCGCATCCAGCGAGGTGCAGACCGCACCGTAGGTCGCCGGCATCCGGGAGGCGGCATAGGCAAGCACCTCGCACCGTCCGGTGACCAGCCGTGCACCGTGTCCGGAGGCTTCCTTGTAGGATACGGTCATTTTTTCCACGGCAGCACGCAGCTGGGCTGTGGAGAATGCCGCTTCCCCGATCAGCTCATCGAGTGCGGTGCGGCAGGAAATCGGCAGTTCCATCGGTAAAACTCCTTGTGCGGTTATTTCTGATAGTATGCGTCGTAGAAAATATCGCCCTCACCCGGCTTCTGGTACAGACGGATCCATTCAATCGAATACTCGATGGGGAATTCTGTGTCATCGGTGACAAGTGCACCGGAAGGCTTCCAGGAGGAGCCGTCGGTGAACAGGAAGTTATTGAAGATGACGAACAGCGGATCCTGGAAGCCCTGCATCGTGCCGAAGTCACCGAAATTGCCGTTTTCGGTGATATCGTGCGCAAAGAAGGTTTCGCCGTCCACCGTGAAGTACATCTGGGTCGGCGTCCAGCCAAAGCCGTAGCGGTGATACTCGTCGTTCAGTGTCGGCACGGTCTCTTTGTCGAAGTAATAGTCTTTTCTGCCGTAATCGAGCTGGCAGTGCTGACCGGTTGTGAAATTCCACTTATGCAGCTGCGCCGATACGCCGTTCTTCACACCGAATATCTCAAAGATATCGACCTCGGTCATATAGTCCACCGTGCGGTGAATATCCTTGGACTGTGTCCAGAAGGACGGCCATGCACCGCGCATGAACGGGACATTGGCGTAGATTTCAAGATATCCGTAACGGAAGGACATCGTGCCGTCCGTCGTGACGGAGGTGTTGGTCGAATAGGGAACCTCGGGGTCCTCCTCCCGCCACGAGCGCATCAGCAGCTTGCCGTCAGTGACGGTGACATTGCGTTCCTCCGTGCCGTTTTTGATATCGCCCTGATTCATTTTTGCATTCAGCGTCCAGCGGTCCGGATCGAGTGTACCGCCGTCAAACTCATCGTTCCAGACCAGAACCATATCGCCGTCGGACAGCGGAACATCGCCGGAATAGGTGCCGGAGAACGACGTGCCGTCCAGACCCTTGCCCGCAAGAATTTCGTTCAGCGCCTGTTCCAGCGCCAGATAGTGCCCTGCACGGACGGAAATACCGGTATCGGTGACCTCCACCGTGTAAGCCGCCGCGTCAAGCTCTGCCGTGACAATCGCGTCAAAGCCGTCCCCGGCACCTCTTGCGGTGATCGGATAGGACTTGCCGGCCGCCGTCAGCGCTTCGGTGAGTGCGGTGCGGTAGCGGCTCAGCAGAAATTCGCCGGGTGTGAAGGGCACATCACCGGTGTATTCGCCCTCATAGGTTTTGCCGTCGGATGCGGCACCGCCGACCAGTGCGTCAACGGCGGAGGATAAGGTAATGGAATTGCCTGCTGTCATTTGAACTTCGTCTCCTTTCACGGAAATACGGTATTGTTTCGGCATCAGTGCCGGATCGACAGAGAGGGTGATTCTGGCACCGTCCCCGCGGGGTTCCAGCGGAAGCACATAACCGGCTGCCGCATACAGACCGTCCTGCAGCTGCTTTGCGTAGACCTGCAGGGTATCGGGCGCGGAGATGACCATCGATGACGGGGACATGCCGCAGACTGCATCGAGTGCGTAGGTATGCTGTACGGTCACGGTTTCCCCGATGGCAAACTGTGCCGTCGGCGCATCGAGCATGTTGTCAATGAAATACTGTACCGCGGTCGGCAGAATGGCATCCGCACCGGCGATGACGACTTCATCGGTATAAAAGGTGATGGAAAAGTCACGGGAATGATTGGGACGTGCCGAGGTCAGCTCCTCCTGTTCCAGAATCGAGGAGGCACGGTTGGTCGCACCGAGCAGAATTTCCCGGTTGTTGGCGGGAAGCGTTTCTCCGCCGCGCTCATTGACCCAGTCGGTTGCCGGCGGTTTCGCGTTTTCGCCAAGGGCTGAGCGGAGGAGGGACATGGCTTCCTTTGCACCGTCGCCGGATACATCGGAACGGACAACGGTGTAATCTGCAACCATGTCAAGAACACAGTCAAACACCGGAAGGGACTCCTTCGGCTGTTCCGATTCCGTACCGGTGCCGGTGCCGCCTTCCGCGTTGCAGGAAAACAGCGAGAAGCACAGGAGCAGAGTCAAAAGAATTACAGGGATGCGCATCGGATGTCGGCAAATATGCTGCTGCATAGAGGATACCTCCTGTCATGGAAATCATAATTGATAAAGAAAGTATACCATAGAAATGAAGAATCTGCAATAGGTTGTCTGCATTTTATACTTGTGAATTTTTCGGCGCAAAAAATTTACAAATATTTCATTTACAAGATATCCCGATTATGGTATGATAAAGAAAAACAATATTTCAGAAGGAAGGTATCAAATATTATGAAAAAGCACATTCTGACAACAGCGCTTCTGCTTTCTGCCATGCTCGCATCCCAGATGAGCCTGACCGCAGCGGCAGCAGACACCGGCGCGGATGACATCATTCTGATCAGCCCGAATCCGAATGCCGCACAGACGGAAACCGTACCGGATACTGCGGGTGATACCGCAGCAAAAAACATTCTGCAAACGCAGTACGAACAGCTTGCGGGTATGTACGCATATGATGGCGTTGCATCGCAGCTGTACAGCATCGGCGTCTTGCTCGGCGACGGTGTAAACTTCAATCTGCTTGATCTGCCCGACCGTCAGCAGGCGTGCGTCATGGTCGTTCGTATGCGCGGCGAAGAAGAAGCGGCAAAAGCAGCCTATGCGGCGGGTGAGGTTACCTGTCCGTTTGAGGATGTGGAAGACTATGCAAAGCCGTATATCGCATGGCTGTATGATAAGGGAATTACCAAAGGCGTCGGCGGCGGAAAGTTCGGCAATGCGATATGCTCGGCACAGGAATATGTGACCTTCATGCTCCGCGCACTCGGTTATACTGTTACGTGGGGGACAGAGGATGGCACCGATGTGCTGTATGCCGATGCGCTTGCGTTTGCGTCCGATCTCAATCTGTGGGATGAGCGTCTGGCAAATGAACCGGCGTTCAATCGCGGTGTTATGTCCGCTGTGACCTATCAGACGCTGGCAGCAGATGTCAAGGGCGAGGAAAACCGACTGCTGTCTGTTCTGGCACAGGTCGGCGCGGTCGACGCTGACAAGGCACAGCCGATTCTTGACTTGTACGACAAGGTTGATGCGGCGGCGGTGCTGGAGCTTGCCTCTGTTCCGCTTGTCGGCGGTGCAATGAAGCTGACCGGTGAAATGGTGCAGGAAGAACTCCATGTCTTCTCGGCACTCGGCACACCGGAAGGTGACATAACCGAGGAAGCATACGGCGGTCTGACCTTTGATGTCGGACTGGACTTCACGGAAGGCAAAACAGAATTTGCCGTAGAGGGTGCAATGCAGGTCACCGCATCCGATATGGATGTTACCATTCCGATGGGTGTCTGGTTTACCGATGGCACTGTGTATGTGGATATTATGGGCGAGAAGGAAAAGGCGGATGCAGCGGAGATCGGCAGTCTCGATATACTGACCACCGCATTCGGCGATCTGTCGTTGATGTTTGAAGATACGGGATTCCAGTATTATACGATTACCGATGTCGCTGTGAATGTGCTGGAAGCGGAGGACGGAAGCGGTGTTTCGGCAACCGAGATCGTTTATGATGCGACCGATTTTATGTGGCCGATCGTTCTTGCACAGACGGATACCACGGGCTTTACCGATGCTGCGTCCCTGACGGTGTTTGTCACAACGAAAAAGCTGCTGGATGCAGACGGCGTGCTTTCCTCTGTCTATAACCGCATGTTTGCGGAGGTCAGCGAAACCGACGCGGAAACCGGGATCGAACTCGTCTCTCAGACCTTGCTTGATTCCTCTGTGACCTATACCGCATGGGGTGACGAAGCGGTACTCACCTTCCCGGATTTTTCGCAGTTTGAAGATGCTCCCGCAGAGGCAGAGCAGTCCAATTAAGCGTTGACTGTATTGCCAGACAGCGTCAGGCGACCGTATCAAATTATGGTTTTCTGCATTTCCATTGACAATCAGCTGTTTATGCTGTACAATACAGACAAGAAAACAGAACAACAGGAGGAACCCTTATGAATTTGAATCAAAAGCGCATCGGCGCATCGCTGCTGCTGACAGCACTGCTCCTGGGCACCCTTGCATCCTGCGGCGGTGACAGCCCCAACCAAGTACAGACCGATGCCGGAGTCGGAACCGATGCCGGTACGGCGGCGCCTGCGGAAACAGCAAAGCAATACGGCGACGCACTCCCGGAGGAGCTGGATTTCGGCGGCAAGGAATTCCGTGTCGCTACCTATAACGGCGGCAACCTGACCAACGGTGACGGCTGGTTCAACTATATCGATGTACCGGAAACCAACGGTGATATCCTCAACGATGCGGCATATGAACGCAATGCCGAAGTGGAGGAACGCCTGAATATTGAGATCAACTGTTATGAAATCGCGGAATGGGGTCAGGTGCTGAATGCCCTTCAGAAATCCGTGACCGCCGGCGACGATGCGTATGATATCGCCATCGAGGCATCACATGCATCTTACGTCAATCTGATCTCGTCGAATATGCTGTACGATACCAACGATTTGCAGTATATGGATCTTTCCAAGCCGTATTATACAAAGAGCTCCTACGAGACGTATGAAATCGACGGTCACAGATACCTGTTCTCCGGCGCATATACGTACCCGCTGTTCTCCGGTGTTTACTGGCTGTTCAATAAGAAGATGTGGACGGAATACGATCTTCCCGATGCATATCAGACGGTCCGCGATGGAAACTGGACGTTTGACACGGCGTTCTCTTATATCAAGGGAACCTACCGCGATCTCAACGGTGACTCCAAGGCGGACATCGGTGACAGCTTCGGCTTCTCGACCGGTCCCGCGATGCTCAATTATATGTACCTCGGCATGGGTATGAAGGGCGTCATCCTCGGCGAGGACGGCTTCACCTATGACTATGAGGACGAGCGTGCGGTGGATGTTGTGAATAAGATCATCGAATGGCGCAATTCCTCCGATGCTTATTATGACAACAGCAAGCAGTGGGACAATTTCTTTTCCGGCAATTCGCTGATGCTGCTGTACGGCTCCAGCCTGTCCAAGCTGCGTGATCTGGAATTCGATTTCGGATTTTTACCGATGCCCAAGTACGACGAAGCGCAGACCACGTATGCATCGTATATGTGCGGCGGGCTTGTCTGTGTCCCGACGACCATTTCCGATCCCGACTGCGTCGGCGCTGCGATCGAAGCGCTGTTCTCCGCATCCGGACGTCTGCTGGAACCGGCTTATCTGGAAAAGTTCGTCGAAAACAAGGTTCTGCGTGATGAAGGCTCTGTCGAAATGTACCGTCTGATGCTTGAAACGGCATCGTATGACTTTACCCGCTATATCAGCCCGAACGCGAGTGTGCAGAACTTTGGTCTGATCGGTACGCTGGTGAATAAGAAGTCCACCGACATTGCATCCGCATGGGCAAAGGTCGAAAAGCGCGTCAAGGATGACTTTAACGAATTCTATGACGAATTTGTAGCAAATTCGCAGAACTGATGCAGTTCTGCGGCAATGGCAATAAGGAGATATGACATGAAAAAAATCGGTTATCAAGTATCTATGCTCGCTCCTGGCGAGAACAACCCGCGCAACGGAGAGGGAACGTTTCTTCGTCTGAAGGACGGCAGAATCCTGTACGCCTACTCCCGGTATCTCGGCGCTAGCTGGGATGACCACGCCGACGCCGATATTGCGGGCATCATTTCCGCGGACGAGGGCGAAACGTGGTCAGAGCCGATGATTTTGCAGGCACATGACGAGATGTCCTCCAACTTCATGTGTCCGTGCCTTCTGCGCATGGAAAACGGGGATGTGGGATTGATCTATCTGCGCAAATACCGCGATGACCGAGACGACGTGGAAAACGGATTTTTCCCGGCGCCCATTCTCGACACCGTGTTGTTTGTCCGCTCTGCCGACGAGGGTGTGACGTGGTCGGAGCCGATCCGCGTCACAACGGCAAGAGAGTACATCGTCATTGAAAATGACCGCGTGGTCCGATTGCAGAACGGACGCATCATCCTGCCTGCCAATCAGCACTCTTATGTCAAGGATGGCAAGCTGATTGTCGCCGGTCCTGCAAAGATGTTCTTCCTTGCGTCTGACGACGATGGCAGAAGCTGGAAGATCATTTCCGACGAATACGAGCTTCCGCATCCCGAAAACAGCGGAACGGGACTGCAGGAAACCTGCGTCTATCAGCATGACGACGGCGATATTCTTTCGCTGTCCCGTACCGACCGCCTGTGTCAGTATGAAAGTCATTCCCATGACAACTGCGAGACATGGGGTGAGATTTATCCCAATCCCTATTTCTCTGCACCGGCATCCCCCTTGACGATGAAGCGTGCCTGCGGCTATACGATTGCCGTCTGGAATCCGATTCCCAATTATGCCGGACGCGACCAGACGGGAACCTGGGGACGCACACCGCTTGCACTTGCTGTCTCCGAGAACGACGGCAGATCGTTTGCAAGGATGTATCTTCTCGAGGACGACCCAAAGAATGGCTACTGCTATCCCGCAGTGTTCGACGGCGGTGACTATCTGCTCGTCGGATATTACCATTCCAACGGCTCCGGTGTGCCGCTCAATTCCAATAAGATCGTCAAGGTGCTGAAGACGGAACTGGTGGATTGAACCGAACCGATTGCTTGACAAAGGAGGCATCACGACATGGAATGTCCGTACTGCAAAAAGGAAATGTCAGAGGGTTACATCCATAACGGCAGACAGCCGATTCATTGGATTCCCGATGGCGCGAAACCTGCAATGCTTGCATATAACATCGCCAAAGGCGGTGTTAACCTATGTCACTTACCGACCGGTCCTGCCATCATCAACGGATACAGCGCGGAAGCATATTACTGCGCGGATTGCAAAGTAGTTCTGGCAAAAACCGAAACATAATCAAACGATAAAAAAGGATGAGCCAAATCGACTCATCCTTTTCTCATGCAATTTTGAATCAGTTGCCGAGGTCCTCAATGAACAGTTCACGGGGAGCATTCGGGTCAACCTTGGGCCCCGGATTATCGCGTTCTTCAATGAACTTCTTTGCAACCTGCGGGAACATTGCGATGGAGAGAACGTCTTCCTCGGACTTTGCAAAGCCCTTGGTTTCTTCTCTGTACTTATCCATTTCGGGTGCAATGAGGTCAGCCGGACGGCAGGTGATCAGCTCTGCGTCACCGAGAGCCTTGCGGCGGACTTCTTCGTTGACCACGCCTGCAACCTGACCGTATTCGCCGCGGAGCAGACCCTTGGATTCCTTGGGAACCATCTTGTAGCGTTCGCCGCCGAGGACGTTCATAACGGCCTGTGTACCGACGATCTGGGAGGTCGGGGTGACCAGAGGCGGATAACCGAAGTCTTCACGGACGCGCGGAATTTCTGCGAGCACGTCGTAGAGCTTGTCTTCTGCCTTTGCCTGCTTGAGCTGGCTGATCATGTTGGAAAGCATACCGCCGGGAACCTGATAAAGCAGGGTGTTGGGGTCAACGTTGAGGACCTTGGGATCGAGGTCGCCGTTTGCCTTGAGCTTGTTTGCAACACCGCGGAAGTGCTTTGCGATGTCGGAGAGCTTGAGCAGATCAAGACCGGTGTCGTATTCGGTGCCCTGCAGGGTCGCAACCATTGCCTCGGTGGAGGGCTGGGAGGTACCGTTTGCGAGCGGGGACAGCGCGGTATCGATGATGTCAACGCCTGCCTGTACTGCCATGAGATAGGTCATGTCGCCGGTACCGGTGGTGTTGTGGGTGTGCAGGTGAATCGGAACACGGATCTTTTCCTTCATTGCCTTGACGAGAGAATATGCGTCGTAGGGCAGGAGCAGGTTTGCCATGTCCTTGATACAGATGGTGTCAGCGCCTTCTTCTTCCAGTCTGCCTGCCAGCTCAACGAAATAAGCCTCGTTGTGAACCGGGGAAACCGTGTAGGAGATGGCAGCCTCGACGTGTGCGCCGTACTTCTTTGCGGCGGTCATCGCAGCCTTCATGTTGCGGACGTCGTTCAGTGCGTCGAAGATACGGATGACATTGATACCGTTCTTGACAGCAGCCTTGACAAATGCGTCGACAACGTCGTCAGCGTAGTGCTTGTAGCCGAGCAGGTTCTGACCGCGCAGAAGCATCTGCAGAGGCGTGTTGGGCATATTCTGCTTGAGAACACGCAGACGTTCCCACGGGTCTTCCGACAGGAAACGCATACAGGAGTCGAACGTAGCACCGCCCCAGCATTCCAGAGACCAGTAACCGACCTGGTCGAGGTCATGCAGTGCGGGAAGCATATCCTCCAGTCTCATACGCGTAGCAGCCTGGGACTGATGCGCGTCGCGGAGGATCGTATCTGTGATAAAAAGCTTGTTAGCCATTTATTTTTTTCCTTTCGTACAAAATAAAGGGGAAAACTTTATAATGAGGGCAGAGTTTTTCCCGGTTTATCGTCAGATAACTTTCGGTCATTGACCAAAAAGGGAAAAAACTCGTTTGTTTGGTTAATCGCGTGCGATTAACCAAACAGTGCAATCAGAACGCCTGCCGCAATCGCGGAACCGATAACGCCTGCGACGTTCGGACCCATTGCGTGCATGAGCAGGAAGTTGGACGGATCCGCTTCCTGACCGACCTTCTGGGAAACACGTGCTGCCATCGGAACGGC
>SVRM01000024.1 GCA_015064785.1 Oscillospiraceae bacterium | reverse complement strand
TTGCGGATGCCGTGTATACGCGTTGAACATGGATGCTCTGCGCTACTGCCGCGTACCGTTGTTCCGGGAGGAAGCAGCGCCGAGGGGTGTGGGCAATGTATCCGATGTTGTGATCAGCAATATGACAGCCTTCTATACGGAGGACGGCGGACGAAGCGAATCTCTGATTGTTCTGGAACAACACTGCGACAATTTTGAGCTGGTCAATTTCTCAAGACCGCTTGCATTGGATGCACACCCGGAATTACCGCTGCTGAAAGCCAGATATCTCACACACCAGACCATTGAAGCTGACGGAAAGGTCATCGGCACCCTGACGGACAAACAACAGGAATGTATTGTAGATGGTGATGTACATTCCCTGAAACTGACTTGCTGACATTATCATAAAACCCCGGTTCAGGATAATCATTCCCGCAGAGGAAGACAACAGATCAGAAAGGAACGAAATCATGAAATACACAGCAAAAATCAGCGCAGGTCTGCTCGCACTTTTAATGCTCGGTCAATCGCTTTCTGCTTGCGGCAAGCAAGCAGCCGATGCGGCAGACGGAACACAGGCAAAACCGGAGACCGAAACCAAGGCGGCGGAGGAACTGCGTTATCTGGATACACTGGAATCCAGAGATATGGAGGGGTTCCAGTACCGCATTGTTGCGCAGCATAGTGAGACCCGTCCGAATTTCCTGATTTCAGAGGAGGTTACCGGTGAAGTTGTCAACGACGCTATCCACACACGTGACAATGCGCTGGAAAACCGTCTGAATATCGAGCTTGTCAGAATTCCGTATGCTGACAGAGGCGTGCTCAAAAGCGATGTAACAAAATCCCTGATGGCAAATTCCGATGAGTATGACCTGATTATTACTGCTTTTTCAGATGGCATCAATTCCATGACAACGCAGAACCTGCTGATGGATCTCACAACGATTCCCCATATTACCCTGGACAGTCAGTACTGGAATAAATCCATTTCCGATTATATGCGTTTCAACGGAAAACAGTTTTTCACTTCCGGTCCGGTATCTGTTTCCTATCTCTATACCCCCACCCATGTGCTGGTGAATCGTGATCTGGCAAAAGAACTCCAGCTTCCCGATATGCAGGAACTTGTTATGGAGGGAAAGTGGACGATTGATATGATGGCATCCATGATGAAGGATGCCGCATACGATCTGAACGGTGACGGAAACATGAAAATGCCAGATGACCGTTTTGCGGCCATCTGGGGTCATACCTTCGGCAATGAAATGTATCTTGCAGCGGGGCTTCATGCGGTTCAGTCTGACAGCAGCGGCAACTGGACAATCAATATTGATGATGCCGATTCTGTTGATTTTATCCTGAAATGCGCCGATCTTTTCTCCGATAAATCAAAAATGCTCGTTTTTACCGGAACAAATGTCGATCATTATAAAGTGTTTACAGAAGGTCGTTTACTGTTTATCGATTCAACCGTTGCCAACACCATATTCTATGTTCGCGGTATGGAACAGGACTTCGGTATCTTGCCGATTCCGGTTCTCAACGAAGGCGATCCCTATCTGACGGAGTGCAACACATGGCTCCCATCCGGTATTGCAGTACCGATTACAGCGACCGATACCGAACGTCTCGGTCTGATTATGGAAACCATGGCGGTTTATTCGTATGACTATCTCCTTCCGGCTGTTGCTGAAAAGACACTCGGCAAGGTTTCCCATACGAATACGGATTATCAGATTCTGACCATGACATTCAATAACGCTTCTTTTGAACTCAATACCATTATGGATTTTGGCGGTTCTTCTCAACTTCTCCGCTCCGCTTGCTTCGGCGCTGTGAAAAATTTTGCATCCTCTTACGAAAAAATTCACGATGCCGCACAGAAAGCACTTGATGATTTTTTGGCAGCCGCGGATGAATCCGATTGATGGATTCGGTGTCAGCGATCCGTCACATCAAAAACGAACACCGTGAGAACTGGTTCCGTGATGTGATTTCTTTCTGCGATGAGAACGAAATTCCGATTACAATCTGGAACTACCTTTCCACCCCGTATGACGGAAACCGTTTCAGTCTCGTCGATGATGATTTCAGAAAGCCGGTCAGTGGAAAGATTATTGACATGATCCGTATCAAGTAATATTCAGATTATGGTTCCGGGAAAAAGGAATTTTTACATTCAGTTATGATGATACCCTCGACAATATTGCTTTTACGGATCGTCTCGGTTCATCCTATCTCTTTGCACCCGAGGAAGCTCCGCTTTGTGTGCACATGAAGGATGTCACCGTTACCCTGCGCGAGAACGCAGCACCCGGCAAGCTCCTGTTTGATAGACATGCCTTTCATACGCGCATTGTAATCGTATTCTTGTAAGCGGTGATCTCATCGTTATACAGGTTTTCCATCAGCTTGTCATTGGTGGATCCATCCACAATACCGCATTCAATACACTTGATCAGCTCGCCGACAGATAACCGGTTCTGTCCGGCGAGCTTCTTGTTTTTCGATTCGAATGCACTGAATCGCGGTTTATCAAAGATGTGTTTGGTTAATCCGATCCACCACAGCCGCTGACTTTGTCAGCCGGAACACAGCCAGCCCTGACAGTATCGACACCGTGATACAAACCGCCAGCATGATCACGCCGGACAGCCAGTTCAGTGAAACGAGCGCATCCATGGCGGTGTTGATGATGATCGCAATCAGCGGAAAACCGATGCACACCGTAATCAATACCGCCACACCGCCGCTGTACAGGCTTTCGGTAAGCAGCATCCGCATCATCTGCCGGTCGGTCATGCCCACGGCTTCCAGCATGGCAAATTCCCGCCTGCGCTCGGTCGCGGAGGACAGCGCGGTGTTGACGATGTTCAGCGCGCCGATGAGGAAGATCATGGCGGCAAGGCTGTAGCCGACGGTTTGAATGGAGAGAACCGTCTGTTTCATCTGATCGAGATTGTCCATACGACCGTCAATTCCGGCGGAAAATGACAGCGTTTCGATCACCGATGTGCCGGATTCCAAGGCTTCTGAAGAATGCCGTTCTTCCAATACTTCATCAACCGAAACCGAGAAATTTTCGCCTAATTTTTCAAGATCATTCCGCAGAAGATCGTAGCAATCTTCTTTTGCGTTGAAAAGCATGGCATAGGTCAACCCTTCGCCAAATTCCTTTGTAAATGCACTTTCGGGCATATAGATCACAGCACGGTAAATGCCAGCATCAATCCATCCAGTGAGATTGTTTGTCGGACTGATGACACTCGATTTCATAATCTGATAACTGCCATTTCCAAGGGTGATGGCTGTGCCGTTTTCAAAATATGCAAAATCGTAGGGTTCTCCGTCACCATCTGTGATTCCTCCGGTTTTACCGCCGTCATAAACAACACAACCGGTTTTATAGCCGTCACCGAGCGTATCATTTGAGGAAATCTGTATGAGCGAAAACAGCTCGTCCGGAATGCTGACAACAAGAAGATCCATCTGTCCTGTGAGTGCTTTTTTCAGCTCCGGATACGAATCAAACCATTTGTATTCATTCCGCAGATAACCGAGTGATTCTCTTGCAGAACGAGGTGTCGGAATCTGTGTCATTGCTGTGCGGATGCGCCAGATCTTGTCTGTATATGCGGAGGATTCCACCGCCGCGCAGTATTCGTCACCCATACCAATGCCGCCATCCGCATCATAAATCATGGTTGTCTCGACTGTACCACCCTGCATACGGTAGGTGTGCTCGAGTGTCACGATATAGTCCGCATATTGCAGATTCGATTCGGTAAACGCAATCATATAGTCGCACAGCGTTGCAATCAGCATGAACAGAATGACCGACATGGACATGGAAAGTGCCGTTATCACGGTCTTTTTCCGATTGCGGGAAATAGAATATTTCGCCATTTTCCCGGCATTAGGTATGGCATTCCTGCGTGTATAGTTTTTCTTTCGCACATAGCGTTTCGGAAGATCTGCCGCAGGAGAATAATCTACTGTTGCGATCGGTGTCATCGTTTTCAGGCGATTAAGAGGACGGGTTGCCGACCATAAAAGTGTAAACAAGGTCAGAACCACAGTGAGAATCGGAATCCAGATGCTGAATTCAAATCGAAGCCCTTCATAGGAAAGCGAGGAGAACAACAGCGGCGACAGCATTTTCCATCCGATGAAATATCCCGCAATCAGTCCCAGCGGAAGTGTTCCGGCAAATAAAATCATTGACTGAATCACGATCATCTTCCGCATTTGCCTGTGCGTGGTGCCAATCACATTCAATAAGCCAAATGCCTGCATATCCTGTGTCAGAGCGATGGAGTAGACATTGTAAATGAGTAAAAAAGAACAGAGGAACACCACAGTCACAGAGAAGAAAATCAAAAACAGATTGGTGGGATTCAACGCTTCACGGGCGGATGTTCCGAGGTACGCCTGATTCAGCACACCATGCACCTCATGCTCGGGATTCTGATACTCTGCCAGTGTTTCATTGACCAGTGTATCGTATTTACCGGTGATGTTCATGCTGTTCTGAAACTGGAAGTAAACATTCAGATACTGACCGGAAAATCCATACGTTTCCTCAAGGGTATCGCTGTACCGCATCACAACATTCATTTGTGCATCCGAGCGGCTTTTGATCAGTCCCGTAACAGTAAATTCCGCATAAGCGGTACCGGCGGTTCTGCCCGTATATCCGATGTAATAAAGTCCAACGGTATCACCGACCTCGACATCGGGAAAGTACAGTGGATTGACGAGAATTTCAGTATCCTTTTCTGGGAAGGTTCCCTCGATGAGATCGGTATAGAAGTGCTGTAAATCTTCTTCTTTCTCTATGGCACGGATGAAGTTATCGGAGGTGTGGATCATCTCTTCATTCATCGCATACTGTGCCACATTGGAAGAAATAACCGCTTCTGCAATGTCATTTGATCCCTGCGCGATATCGCGCAGTTCTTCGCCTGTCAGCGTAAATGTTGCGCCGCGAAGATAGCCGTGATAATCCGTTCCCGATGCCAGCCGCATCATCAGCGAATAGCCGGAAATCAGATTGACGGAAATGCTCACCACCGTCATAAACAGCACCATCGTCAGAAATATCGCCGCACAGATTACACCTGAGCGTGCCTTTTTCGAGGTGATACGGTTGATCGCCAGTTTCGTAATGACATTCATTTTGTCACCCCGCTATCGCTGACAATACTTCCATCCTCAATCCGGATCCGGCGCGAGGTCATCTGTGCCAGCTCCTCGTTGTGGGTGATGACCACTATCGTCTGCGCGAACTTCTCGTTCAGCTGTGACAGCGTCAGCATGACACCCATGCCGGTTTTCGAGTCAAGATTTCCCGTCGGCTCGTCCGCGAGGATGATGTGCGGCTTCGTGATGAGTGCACGGGCAATCGCCACGCGCTGCTGCTGACCGCCTGAAAGCTGGGACGGCATGGAATTCCGCTTGTCTGCAATGCCGAGGGTGACGAGCAGCTCGTCCACCTCGTCCGGGTTTGCGTCCATTCCGTCAAGTCCCAGCGGGAGCGTGATGTTCTCCCACACATTGAGGTTGGGAATCAGATTGTACCGCTGGAACACAAAGCCTATACATCGGCGGCGGAATACTGTCAGCGGATCGGGCGCGAGGTCGTAGATGTCTGTCCCGTCGATGAACACCTTGCCGCTGGTCGGAATGTCCAGCCCGCCGAGTAGATGCAGAAGCGTCGACTTTCCGCTGCCGCTCGTACCGACAACGGAAACGAATTCACCACGGGCAATCGACAGAGATACGTCGTCCAGCGCACGCACCTCTGTTTCACCCGTGGTGTAGATTTTGGTGAGATTTTGTGTTTGAATCAGCATAAAACTGCCTCCTTTTTATTGATAGCTATATTTTACAGAGACAATCTTACTGAAATGTGACGAAATCTTACAGTTTTGAAAGAATTGTTATTTTCCTATGTTTTCGGCAGATATACGGTGAATATACTGCCGTTTTCATCGGATTTTGCCGACACGCGAGCGCCCTCGGTGTTCAGAATGTTCGCGGTCAGGTACAGCCCTATGCCGACGCCGCTGTGATGCTCGGCGTTTTTCCCACGATAAAACCGTTTCCAGATATGGCACAACTCGTCCTCCGGAATACCTGCGCCATGGTCGGCAATATCGATGCGCACGAACATATCGTATGCGCAGGCGGAGATTGTAATTTCACATCTGTCCGGCGAATATTTTACGGCGTTGTCGAGAATATTGCCGACTGCTTCCGCCGTCCAGCGCAGGTCAAATACCGCTGTCAGATCATCGGGAACGTCGCAGCGGATTTCGATGCTTTTCGCATCTGCCGCTGTATAACCGGCTTCGATCACTTGACGGATAAGTTCCTTCACGGAGTTTTCCTTCGGCGCAAGATTTTCCGCAATCAGTCCGCCTTCGCATTTCGCCAGTTTGGTCAGCGACTCCATGAGAAACGTCAGCTTTTCCGTCTGCGCACGGATGATTTCGCCGTGTTCGCTCATTTCGGTGTACATGAGAATGGAGGATAGCGGAGTTTTCGATTGATGTGCGATGTCGGCAACAAGAGATGAAATATTCCTGTAGCCATTCCGCACCTTCGCCTCGCGCGTTTCCAGCTCGCACAGCCGCGTGATCAGCCGCCGCTCGGTTGGCGTGAGGTGCTCATCTGCGATGTGGTCAGCACTTTCGCCGCCGAGGATGCGCTCGAACCGATCGAGAATCCGCCGATTCTTGCGCCGTTCGCGGACGAAAGCAACCGCACAGACGGCAAGAATGGCGAGAATATACCCGACAATCAGCCAAGGCGATTCAAAATACTGCCACAGCACGAAAAATGACGCCGACAAAATGACGATAGCAACTGCACACACAATCATTTCTTCGCCCCCCGCCAGACGTAGCCCATGCCGTAGACCGTACCGATGCAGTCCGCACCAAGTTTGTCCCGCAGACGCTTCACCGTCACAGACAGCGCATTTTCGTCGATGTAATCGGACTCACACGACCAGATTTTGTCAACCAGGGTCTGACGTTCCAGAATCTGCCCCTTATGATTGCAGAAGATCGAAAGCAGCTTCTGCTCGGTCGCGGACAGAATCACGCGCACACCGTCTGCGGAAAAGACCAGCTCGGTGAAATCAAAACAGAATCGGCTGTCCTCATAGATATGGTTTGGCGATCGTTTGCGCAGAGCCGCCGCGATGCGTTCCTGAAGAATGGTCAGAGAGAATGGTTTCTTAATATAATCGCAGGCACCGGCGCGGAATGCCCTCACTTCATCAATCTCCGCATCGCGCACGGTGAGGAAGATTACGGGGACATCCTGCACCGCTGTAACTTCGCGGCAGAGATCGATACCGCTTCCGTCGGGGAGGTTAACATCAAGCAGCAGCAGATCAAAGCTGTGCTCGCGCAGAATCCGTCTGGCAGATGCGAGATCAGGGACAGCATGGACGGCGATGGTATCATTTTGCAGAGCGGTGACAAGTCCCTCCCGCAGGGCAGTGTCGTCTTCAAGAATCAAGATATATTTCATAGTCGGTTCCACTCCTGATGTTTTGTTGATACTATTATATCATGCATTTATTTCGGGAGTGTGAATAGGCATCTGGATATTGTTTTTCGTGCCTTATTTCGTCTTCACCATCATATAAAGCAATTCTGCCAGCGGTTCTGTCGAAAGATTCTTCGTTGTAATTCTGTATTGTACACCGTTGAGCATAAAGTCAGCAACATACAACATCTCATCCGTATTGCCGTACAACATCACATCAACCGTCTCGTCTGTATCCGGAATCGGAACAGTTGTCGTGAATTCGTTATCTGCCCGGTAGATACAGTCGTACGGCGCTCTGAGCCTACTTGCTGATATACAGACTTCTGTTCCGCCCTCATCTGCCGCTTTGAAGGAAGAAATATCCTCAACAAGCTGCCCATCCTTCTGAAAAATTACTGGAAATTCTTCCCCACCGCAATCTTCCAAACCGTACAAACGGCTGAATTCCGAAAGAATCCTCTTTATATCCAGACCCAGATAATCAACCAGTTTTTCGTAATCCCATGTTTCTATAGTATGCAGCTCTGGATCACGGTACTTCGGTGCGGCTGATATCATATCCGATATTCCGTTGATAACAAGCGATTGGTGTATGGCAGCGATACGATCCAGATCAATATAAACTTCCGGATGCTTTTCTCTTTGCTGTTTTTCACCAAGCTCATCGATATACGCATCATCTCCGATTTCATCGGCGCGGCCTGTTCGCATGGTGATATAACTTTCGACAGTATTTATGATTTCTGTCAAAGTCAAATCATTCTTGATCATATCCCGTCCGCTGTACACCGTCTGACCGTGATATTCATACAGATAGCTTCTACCGCTTTCCGCGTAAACCCCCTCCTTTTCCAGATAAACGTCATTCAGATACATCAGGTAACAATTACCGACTTCAATCGGGATGGCATTCCAGGTGGAAGAAACAATATAATCCTCCTCCGCATAGTTCTCCTGCAGAATTCCGAATTTTTTTGCCCGTGCCGTATCAGCAACCAATGCAGCGGCATCCGTGGCTTTCAGGATACCTTCCGAGGATGTGACTCTGACTGTGTCACCGATCTGCAGTCTGACACCGACATCAAGCAGCGTATCCAGAATTTCGATTTCATAACAGAAGCTGAACTGTCCGGTTTGCGAGATCTCGACTTCCACAAGGTCGTTCACTTTGCAGAGAACAATCTGGGACGACAGCTCTGTGACCGCTTCATAATTGTTGACATCCGCAATCTGCATTCCCATCGGTTCCAGATATCCGTAGTTTTTCACAATCGTCCGTGTCGGTTTTATATATTCCGGTTCTTTGTTCAGCAGGAATACACCGCCGAAAATCAACAGAAGACAAGCAGCCGCTGTCCCCAAACGAAGCAGTATGTTCAAAACCGATCTGCGCTTTTTGGGTGTTTCAGACCGCAGAATCAATGCTTCATCCAGAAATCCCACAGCTTCGAGCATTTCGTTTCCTCTCATAAATCATAGCCCTCCTCTTTAAGATATTCTCTCAGTCCGTTTCTGCATCGGAGCAGTATCATTTTGACCTTGCTCTGACTGATGCCGAGCCGCACGGAAATGGCAGCCACCGAATCCAGATACCAATAACGACGGACGAAAATGATCTGTTTTTCCTCGGACAGCGTGCGGAGGTAACGGCTGATGGCTTCGCCCAACTCCCTGTATTCCACCTGACTGGCGACATCATCTGGCGCAGGAATGCACTCTTCCATTTCCGCGGTCAGCTCCGTGATCACGGCACTGCGCTTCAATCGTCCCTGTGTACGGCAGGCATCGATTGCAATGTGACGGATGATCCGGGCAAGATAAGCAAACAGATAGTCCACAGGATTGTGCGGCGGGATGGTGTTCCACGCCTGCATATATGTGTCGTTTTCGCATTCCTCGGCGGTACGGCTGTCCTGCGTGATATCGACAGCAATGTGCTTCAGCCGGGTACCGTATTTTGCCGCGGTTTGCCCGATCGCGCGCTCGTCGCGGCTGATGTACAGTTCGATGATTCTGTTGTCTTCCAAAGTCTTCTGCTCCTTTCTGAAACTGTATTCTGAAGGCCTTCAACCTATATAGCGATATGCAGACGCGGCACGTCACACTTCTCTTGTGATTTCAGAAATATGACAGATGAATTCTTGCTGATTAATAGTATTGCACATATCTGTCAACACAGACACAAAAATGAGATGCTGCTATTTCTTACAACACCTTCCTTCTGATATGATTTTCGATGCAGTCCGCGATGTCTGCCGTGAAGCGCACGCAGAAAAACAAATTACCGCCGGGATTTCCCGCGTTTCATTATTTTATTATATGATATCACATTTCCCGGTTTGATTCAATCGTCGATTTGAAAATTTTCGCTGGAAAATCACGGTCATTACAAAAAAACATGCCGCAGATTCTGCCATATAAAGACAGAACCTACAAAGAGTTCATTGACAAGATCACAGAAAAGCGATATAATATGTTTGGAACAGATGATGTTTGTTTTTCCTGTTCCGATATATCACAAACGAATTAAAAATTTCCGTTTATCAAATATCATATGAGGTGCTTATGGCGATCAGAATGATTGAAATCTTCCCCTGTGCAGATCCGTATGTCTTTATCCCGTCCTGTTGTTATGCGGGCAATCAGTTCCGGGTACTGAAATATTCATATCCGCCCATGTTCCGAAAAGAAGTTGCGGCAATTGATATGCCGATTTCCATTACCGATGTGCCCAGATTGGAACCGGATGGAAGCGGCAAAATCGAGGTTACCACAGGCGATGCGGCAACCCCCTGTGTCGGTGTATTTTCCCCAACTGAAAAAAGAGGGATTCTTGTATTTACCGTACAGCAGATCAACAATCGCAACATCGGATTGGCTTATGAAAACGGCGTGATCCGCCTGACATGGCCTGCAAAGCGCGAAAAAATTTACCGGATGTGCGATACCTCACCAAATCCCGATCCGTGGACTGACGAGCCTGCGGAAATCCCATGCAAGGTTCTGAACTTCTCCTGTGAAAGTCTGGCACAGTTCTATCGTGTTTTCTTTGAAAATCGGAAGATCATGGGGCTTGACAGCACACGCGCGGAGGTGCTGTCTCCCGCGCGTCAGTTTGCCATCCAGCGGGAAAAATTCAACGCGATGAACTGGAATCCCGCGCTTGGCATTTACATGGTCGGCACCGATGGCACCCGTTATCAGGTATGGCAGCCCGGCTGGGTCGGCGGTGCCATCAGCGGTTATCCGCTGATGAAGCTGGGAGGGGCACTGGAAACCGAGCGGCAAATGCAGACACTGCGCTTTTTGTTTTCCACCCAAACGGAAAGCGGTCTGTTCCACGGAATTGTGGACGGCGCGGGACAGGTGATCGGCGACGGCGCGATTGTCGAAGGTGGTGATAATTGGCATCTGATCCGCAAATCCGCAGATGTGCTGTATGTTTTGTTCAAGCATTTCCGTCTGATGCAGGAGCGTGGCATGGAAATTCCCGCGGAATTCACAGAAGGAACACGGAAGCTGGCAGACAGATTTGTCACGCTGTTTGAAACCTACGGTCAATTTGGGCAGTTTATCGATGTATACACCGGGGAAATCTGTGTCGGCGGCTCCACAAGTGCCGGCATTGCGCCTGCTGGGCTGGCAGAAGCATGGCGATTCTTCGGAGATGAGAAGTATCTGCAAACGGCAAAGGACAGCGCGGACTACTTCTACCGTAACTGGCTCAGCCGCGGATACACCACCGGCGGTCCCGGTGAAATGCTGCAGTGCGCAGACAGTGAAAGCGCATTTGGACTTCTGGAAAGCTATGTTGTGCTGTATGAGATCACAGGTGAGGAAAAATGGCTGAAATATGCAAAAGAAAATGCCCATTACTGTTCCAGTTGGGTTGTCAGCTACAACTACAAGTTCCCCGAATCCAGTGAATTTGCAAGATTGGGGATGAAAACCACCGGCAGTGTATTTGCCAATCTCCAGAACAAGCATTCCGCCCCCGGCATCTGTACCCTCTCCGGAGACAGCCTTTTCAAGCTATGGAAATGGACGGAGGATCCGCTGTATCTGGAGCTACTCCGGGATATCGCCTGTACCATCGGTCAATATATGTCAACGGAAGAACGACCGATTTACGATTGGAGTTTGACTCGTGAAGCATTGGAATCCGGCGATCCTGCGTTGTTGGAAATACATCGACTGCCATGCGGCTTTATCAATGAGCGGGTCAACATGTCCGATTGGGAAGGAGACAGCTGCATCGGCGGCGTATTCAACGGCAGCTGCTGGTCAGAAACGAGCAATCTTCTGGCTTTGGCAGAGGTGATACCGCTGCTTGAGAAATAAGAAACAGAGCATAAGTCACTCCATTCATTGCTTTCCTGGCAATTCCGGAGTTTCTTATGCTCTGTTTCAACCTCATCAAAAGGTTATCTTATTTTTGCTGTTTCCGCTCATACTGCGCAATGATGCGGTCAATGATCTCTGTAATCGAAATCTGACCGACAGAAGCCACGCACGATTTCACCGTGTCATTCAGCGGCTTGTACCAACGTTCTTCAATGCCGCCAAGGCCGACCGCCGCACCGATAATGCTTCCGGCAGTACCCGCATTGCAGTCAGTGTCAATACCGCCGCAGACCGCTGAGGTGATCGTCTTTGTGTAGTCGAGATTGCCGTGCAGAATTGATAACACTACAATGGACAGATTGTTGATGGTCGCGGCAAACGGCAGATGACCATATGTCTCGTAGATACGGCGGCAGGTTTCGTCAAAGGATGCCGTTTCGGCATACCATGTGCGTACCAGCTGTACTGCCTCGGCCAGACGTGAGCCTGCGGGGATGACCGAAAGCCCGCCGTCTAAAATCAGGTCAACCGTGGGATTCTGCGACAGCGCTGCCGCAAGACAGCCTGCGACAAACATCCCGCCGTAGATGCCGTTTTTGACAAGACTGAACGCACAGTCCCGATATGCACCGAGCGCTGCACGGCGCGGATCGGCGGGTGCAAGATAGCCCCAGACATCACAGCGGATCTGCCCGTCAATGCACTCACGCCACGGATTGAGTGCAGTCGGAATATCTGCGATCGGATGTCCCGATACCATATGGTAATACGCCTGTCTTGATGCACACCAGAACCAATGGTAGGGGATGTTGTCAAGCCAGTTCCGACCGACATCGTCCGCGGAAAAATCGATACCGTGCCCCTCTGCCAGAAGCAGGGCAAGCAGTGTGTAATGGATATCATCATCACTCTGTGCGAATTTCACATTGCCGCGCGTGCTGAAGATACAGTCGCCGCGTGCGGTCATGCCGGAGCCGGGCGATTGTGCCGGGATATAGTCGTCAAGCGGCCATGCATCAGCTCCTTCCAGATAAGCGCGGACACCGGCAGCATCCATGCCCATCTCCAGCGGTTTGCCGAGAATGACAGCAGCGATTCTGCCGTAAACCGCGCCGCGAATGCGTTCACGGTATTCCTCATCCGACAGCGGGATGAGCGCAGGCATCGGAGCAGCGGCGGCAAGGATTCCGTCATAATCATTGGGCTCGGTATACGGATAATCCGCACGGAGCGGCTGCTTTGCAATTTCCTCTAATTTGTGGTACGCCGCCTCCCACACCTCCTCAGAATTGTCCGAATCACACTTCATGCCGGGAAATGGCAGAATTGATTCGCCCCCCGGCGTCATCGCAGGCGCATCGGAGAGGTCATATCCTTCCTCCTTCATCTGAAAAAGTTCTTCTCTGTATAAGGTTTTCCAGTCTGCATATCCGGGCATGGTTTACACCTGTCCTTTCTCTGTGTTGTACAGATCATCAAGATACAAAAACATTTCCGCGGCGTGCCAGGTATGCGGAGCTGAGCAGTGTGCGTCGGCATAAGCGGGCAGAAGCGGGCGTAGATTCTCATAGATTGCCTCGCTTGCATATGTCTCCGAGGAAATCGGATAGACCGGGTGCTTCAGTGCCTCCAGATGCTCCGCATCCATTGCAAATCCTGCGGAATGCGCCTGCGCCCATGACAGATACGGATAGTTTTCACTGTAGTCGCCGTGATAGGGTTCGGTATGACCGTCCATCCAGAACAGTCCCGTATAGCTTTCGCAGACATCCGGAATCCGAACAAAGCTGCTGTCGCGTCCGAGCGCTTCCAGACCGTACTTCAGCCATTTTGTCTGATAGACAGGATGCGGCGCATAGTCGCACTGACCGGTCAGAACCCCGTCCTCCAGTCTGGATTTTGCTTCTTCGATCACACGGTCAATCAGCGGATGGTCCGTACATCCGGTGACGGCAAGCAGGTACAGCAGCTGACCGAGGTTGTCGCTTTCGCTGACACCGGCGTTATTATGATCGTACATTTCATCAAGGGAGCGTACCCAGTCGATAATCAGATCGAGATTGCCAGTGCGCCCGAGAACCATGGCCATCATCGCACCGTCGCGGTACCACGGCTTTTTGTAGACGATAAAATTGGGAACGGGCTTGCCATCGATGACGTTGATCAGAATGTCGTGCGTCAGAATGCGCATGGCATCGCGGTAGGGGTGATCTGCAAAGTCCGGCAGATGTACCGGAGATGCGGTCAGGGTTGTTGTTTCTCCGTTTTCGTCGGTGAGATGCACACCGACCTCGTTCTCCGACACCGTGACAGTGCCTTTGGCCGTCGTCATGCGCACCGTATATTCCGGCGCCAGAATTTCCTCCGACAGAATCTCGAAGGTACGGACGGGCTGTGCCGTTTCACAGCAGATCAGCGCGCCGTTTTTGTAAAGCAGCTTCTCTCTGCCGCCCATTCCGAACAGAAAGAATGGGGTGTCAAATCTGTATGTCATATGCTGTTTCCCTCCGTTGTCCCGTCACTGTGCAAGTGCGTCTGCGGTAGCCGACAGTGCGTTTTCCGTCTTTTCGCGGATCGATTCCAGCTCGGATGCCAGACCGCCCTTGCCGTTTTTGCCGAGATTCATGACCTTGGAGGACAGTTCACCCCAGCCGTAATAGGTCGCAATGTCAAAGTAGCGCGTGTCAAAGATGATGTCGATCATCTCCGAGGAGCTTTCGTCGCGGGAAAACTTGCTCTTCAGCGCCTTGTCGTAGTATGCGGGAAGCACGGTTGTGTGAGACTCCCGCTGCAAAGCCTCCAGAATCAGACCAACCTTCTCCGCCTGTTCCTCCGACACCAGTGCCGTGGTCGGTGCGGCGGTCACATAGGATTCGCGCCAGACCATGTGCCGTCCGTATTCGCCTTCCTCCAGCGACGGAAGCGGCAGAATGCCGAAATCGTTTTCAAAGGTACGGAAGCGCTCCGCATTCTGCATGGCCTCGGCATAGAACAGAATCTGCTGTGCGCCGAACATCGCCTCGCACTTGCGCCACTGGTGCGGATAGCCGGCAAACGGCATCGTTTCCACGTCATGACATAGATTTTCCGAATGGAACAGCTCCGTGATGCGGTCAAAGGCTTCATAAACCTCCGGCTGATCCAGATGCAGCACCGGAAGATCGGCGCTGTTCTTTTCAATGAACGCATAGCCCATGGAATACAGATAGGCAATCGCGGAGCGTGCATACACCGTCACATGTCCCCATCTGTCCGCATCGTCAAATGCGCCGTCTCCGTTGACATCGCTTGTGACATCACGGATGAGCGAGGTAAAGACATCAAAGGTCCACTTTTTGTCTGCGGCCAGCTCGTAAAGATCGGGGAGATCGAAGTCGGCGGCGAGCTTCTTGTCAAAGAACAGACACCAGGTCATATCCTTGTCGTTGATGTTCATATCGCCGAGCATCATGTAAAGCCGTCCGGCAAGAGAAAGCTCCCGTGCGGCGTTCTGATCCCACCACGGGGCGTCGAGCGTCAGATGCGGCAGCTCTCTCAGATCGGCGAGAATGCCCTCCTGCGCCAGCGTTCCGGCATCGGTCATCCCAATCAGCGCAAGGTCGTATGCGCCGTCATCTGCCAGAACACTGTTCTGCAGGGCCTTTGCTTCCCTATCCATCGGCTGTGCAATAAGGTCAATGCCGAAGCGGCTTTCCACCGCCGCATTGCGCAGATACACCGCATCGTTGATCAGCGTTCCGTCCATTGCGTCCGCCATGATTTCGACCGAGCGATAGTCGTCGGTACGGTTGTTGGTCAGAACGGTAAAGGTCTCCCCGCCGAAGTCCCGCTCCGGAAGCGCGGGAATTACCTGCACGACTTCCGTTGTCTGTTCCTGCTCCGACTGTGCCGCGAATGTCGCTGTGTCAGTGACCGCACCGCCCACATCCCCATCGGCACAGGATGATGCCATCGGCAGCAGCATGGCCGCACAGAGGAGCAGTCGAATCTGTTTTGCATATTTCATGATATTCACCATTGCCTTCCGCTGTGGGAAAGCATCCTTTCATAAAAAATGAATTCTGCCTGTTGCAATTGGTACCGGTCTGTGGTATAATCGTATTGTATCACAAAAACAGGTGGAAATCTACGCAATGGGGAGGAAAACTATGCAATTTCAATCAACTGACCCTCAGTGGGTGCATAAATGTATGGAGCAAATTCCGCTGCCGCCCTTTGGCTGCGAGCACTCCCGTTATATACAGGCTTACCGGACAAAGGAAGAGATGCATTACCATGCCTATCCGGAGTTCGGCATCTGCCTTGCCGGCAGCGGAATTTTCTTTGTACGCGACCGCGTCTATCCGTTTTCCGCAGGCTGCGTGACCTATTTCCCGGCTGGAATACTGCACATCGCACAGAGTCCGACGGATCATACCAGTACATGGCTTTATCTGTGGCAGGATATGGGGAAACAGCGCATCACACTGCCGCCCCGGGAAATCATTACCTATGACAAGGACTGTGCCACTCTCACGGAGCTTTTATACCGCTGTGCAAAGCACGCAGATGCGACAGAGGTTGACTATTACAACAGTCTGTTTGAAACACTGATCCACCGGCTGACGCTGTGTGCAAACAGTGCGGGGGCTTCCGGGGAAACGGCGGCACGTGAACGGATTCTACCAGCCATCACGCTGATTGCAGAACAGTACCCGGAGGAGCTGACCGCGGCACATCTGGCTCATGCCTGCGGTGTCAGCGAATCCGTGCTTCGCCGTCTGTTCCGACAGGCAACCGGATTGTCCCCGGTAGATTATCTTGTTTCCGTACGGATTTTGATGGCAAAAAATCTGCTGCTCAATACGGACGAGCCGATTCTGTCCATCTCCCTTTCCTGCGGTTTTCCGGTTTTGTCGACGTTCAACCGCCAATTCCGGCAAAACACCGGGATGTCCCCATCGGAATACCGAAAAACAGGCAATCTGTAACGCGCTCCTCAAGCGTGGAGATTCCACGCTGCGCCCGCTGCCGTTTTGTTCTACCCAATATAACAAGTATCCCCTGAGCACCGTCACGGAATCGTTCCTGTTGACTGTGCTGAGGGGATTTGTTTATTTCGCCGTTTTTTTCATATTCAAATCGTATCGGTATACAGACGCCGTTCAGTATCGATCACACACGAAAGTTGTACATTCAATGTTTCATACATGCTTTCCGAAACCCTATGTTGATTTTGTCTGCATCCCCGATGATACGGCAAATAGTGGAAAGGCTGTCAGAGCGAAATAATCAGCTCTGTCAATTTTTCAGCAATCAGTGCGTGACCTTTATCGTTGAAATGCAGACCGTCTGTCGTGTATTTCTCAAACTGTTCGGGAATATGCGGATCCACGCCCAGATCATTGTAAAGATCAAGCACCTGGATATCAAACTGTACGGCAGTTTCCAAAATCGCATCGGCATATGCCTTCAGCGGTTTCCCCGGCACACGCTTCGCCGCATGGACAGAGGGGTACAGATCGTCCACTTCATGGCGCAGAAAACAGCGGGCAGGCGTCAAAAAAATGATGGGCTTGTTTCCGTAGGTTTCACGCAGATAATTCATCAGATAATACACGCCGCCGCAGAAGGTTGCAGGTGTCGTATCACCCCTCTCACCAAACGGTGCATCACCGTGAATATAATCATTGACGCCGCCATAAACGATGACCATATCAGCATTCGGATCCATATCATATGCACGACCGCAGAAGCAAAGATCATACCACGGCTTTGCGCTGGGATATGTCTGATGCGCCAAACGACTGCCGTTGATGCTGTGGTTATTCACGCGGGAAAATCCGAGCATCTTCGCAACCCGGTTATCGTAGCGGCAGTTCGGAATATCAGATACACCGACACCAAAGGTAATGCTGTCACCAAGAAAATTTACTGCAAATCCTGATACATTCATAATAATGTCCTCCAGAATAATGTATTTATAATGATACCATAAAAAACGGTTAATATCAAGTATGCAGACAAAATTTTTGTACAAGAAAAGCAGAATGAAAATTGTGAAAGGTCATCCAATCCGCAGATAAATATCAAACATGATGGCATTGGCTATATCTTTGGGGATAACCATGCAAACGGAAAGGGGCTCTTCAAGTATTTACCAAATATCCGTTTTCCGTTGCAACGAAGAACGGGATGATTTCGTTTATATTTTATTTTTTCTCCAGATTTCATAAAAAAACGACATGTTATGAAACCCCACCTGATAAGCAGCTTCCTGTACCGAATATTCCTCGCTGGAAATCATTTTCCGTACCTGAGCAATCCGAATCTGATTCCGGTATTCAATCAGTGTTCTGCCGGTGTATTCCTTAAATAACTTCCGAAAATGGGATTCACTCATATAACACATCTCCGCGTAATACGATAACTTTCTGTTCTCGTAATAGTGTCTGTTGAGCTCCTCGATTGCAGGAACAATTTTTTTGTATTTGCTCGGGATAACGGTCTGTTCTGATTCCATCATATCCAGTATTTCGTAGATTTTGGATGCTAAAAACACTGTATTGTTGGTCTTCGGATAATCAATGGATTTGTAAATTGCAGACAGCTCACTGCTTTTCTGGATGATCGGCTTGTCAAAGCGCCTGGGGCTTTCATCGGAATCCATGTCAAAAACAAGAATCTTGATGATCGTTCCGTCTTGCAGATAAGTTGCCAGATACGGGTATTCCTTCGGTATAAAGATGACCGTTCCACAATCGACCACAAGTTCTTTTTTGTTTGCAGTAAATTGATATCGCAGGCTGCCTTCCTCTACCATAATCAGCGAATGTCTGTCTTTTCCGTTTTTATACGGAAATGAAAAATCACGATTTCGCTGTACTTTCACAAAGCCGATGTGATTGATTGTATAAGTCAGCTCTCCGTCATAGCGGATATCTTCCATCCTGAACCTCCCAATAATAAGCGAATACCACACACTTATGCGCAAATCACATATTGTGTTTTCTCATCTGTTATTGTATACTAATTACATACAAAAGTCAAGACCCACGTGTTGTTCTCCGTCATATTTTCGGAGAATTGCCTGAAACCGCATACTTTATAAGGAGATCACATAAAGCAAAAGAAAACAATGAATCCAACTGATCTGATCAATCATCAAACAGCGGCAGCATTATATGATTTTGCAAAATCGCTGCCGATCATCGATTACCACAATCATCTCTCCTTTGCCGATATTCAGAACAACCGACGCTTCACGGATATTTACGCGCTCTGGATCGAACCCGATCCGTACAAGCACCGTGCCATGCGGATGTGCGGCGTGGAGGAGGCATACATCACAGGTGACGCAGACCCGATGGAAAAATTCATCCGCTGGTGTGAGACACTGCCGAAGCTGATCGGCAATCCGCTGTACACCTGGTCGCGCATGGAGCTGGAGAGGGTCTTCGGACTGCGGGAAATGCTGAATGCAGGCAATGCAGACAGGCTCTGGCGGGAATGCAATGCGTATCTGGAAACGCACGATATCACGCCGACCGCGCTTCTTGATCTGTTCGGTGCAGAATATATCAGCCCCTGTGCTTCGTTACTGGATGATGTGGAACTGTGCCGTGATAACAGGAACGTCGCCCCTTCTCTGCGCGGAGATGATATTGTCAGCGTAATACCGGCGTTCCTTGACAGGCTGCGCGGTCTGACACACATAGACATCCGCGATCTTGATGACTTTCAAAAAGCGATACAACGCCGATTGGATGCATTCCAATCCTGCGGCTGCTGTTTTTCCGACCACGCCCTGGACAACGGCTTTGTCTATGTTCCCGATGACGGACACAATAGCGAACGCTTCCGGGCGCTGTGTGAGGGGAATTTGCCGGAGGCTGAAAAAAACAGCCTGTCATCCTGCATTCTCACATTTCTCGGCAGAGAATATGCATCACGCGGCATGACCATGCAGCTGCACATCGGCGCACAGAGATACACCAGCACACGTCTGCGGCAAGCAGCAGGTGCGGCAGGCGGTTATGCGGGGATCGGAAACAGTGTGGATATCTGTTCACTGACCCGGTTTCTGGATACGCTGGACTGCGGCATTCACGGACTGCCCAAAACCGTTCTGTTTGCCCTGAATCCCGCCGACAATGCACCGCTGTCCGTGCTGTCCGGCTCTTACAGCCGAGACGGTGTTGCCGGTCTTGTCACACAGGGACCTGCATGGTGGTGGTGCGACCACAGTACCGGCATCCGTGAGGTTCTGGAATCATCTGCCGCGTTCGGTGTTCTTCACAACTTCATCGGCATGACCACCGACTCCCGCAGCTTTCTGTCGTTTGTCCGTCATGATTATTTCAGGCGGATTCTGTGCAGCTGGCTTGGAGAAAAAGTCGAGCGGGGTGAATGGCTCTGCAATACAGACGATCTGCGGGAACTCGTATACCATATCTGTTACAAAAATGCACATGAAATCATTCAGAAAGGCGGAACAAACCTATGACGTTTCAAAATAAAATCGCTGTTATTACAGGTGCCGGCGGTACCCTCTGTTCGGAAATCGCACGGGACCTTGCACAAAACGGCGCCAAGGCAGTTCTGGTTGGAAGAACAAAAGAAAAACTGGACGCAGTTGCATCCGCAATTCGCGAAAACGGCGGCGATTGCATGGTTTATCCCTGTGACGTGACCAATCAGACGGCGGTTGCCGAACTGGCAAAAGCTGTGGAAACTACATACGGATACTGTGACTATCTGATCAACGGTGCCGGCGGCAACAATACCAAAGCCATGCCGACACTCACCCGCTTTGATGAACATGAGCTGACAGGCGACCTTCCTGAGGGCAGCCGGGGACTCTTTGACATCGATATGGACGCCTTTCGCAGTGTACTGGATATCAACACAATGGGTACGGTCATCCCGATTATGGCATTTGCGGAGCATATGATTCACAATGGCGGCGGCAGTATTATCAACTTCGCCTCCATGAACAGCTACTGTCCGCTGACCCGCTGCTTTGCCTACGCGATGAGCAAGGCGGCCGTTGTCAGTCTGACGCAGTCGTTTGCCGCGTATTTCGCGCCTGCCGGTATCCGCATCAATGCAGTCGCCCCCGGATTTATGGTCAATGAACGAAGCAAAGCCTATCTCGGCACGGTGGAGGACGGTCTGACCGCGCGCGGTGAGGCAGTCATCGGGCATACACCCATGGGCAGGTTCGGAAAAGCCGGGGACCTGCTCGGCTGTGTCAGATGGCTGCTCGATGACGATGCTTCCGCATTTGTCACAGGCATCACGGTACCGGTGGACGGTGGATTTTTAACGTTGGGTGGTGTTTGAGATGCTGCTGACCGATTATTTCCGCTATCCCAAGGACAGTACCTGGGATCTTGCAAAGCAGTGCGGCGTCACCCACGGCGTCATCCGCCTGCCGGAAACCGAGGCGTTTGATCTAACCGACAAATCCCACTGGCAAACTGTATATGACGTTTTTTTGAATGATGGCATCCGCCCGATCATCGTCGAGCCGATGCCGAATTCCGTACACAATCACATCAAGGCAGGAGATGCTATCCGGGATGAAAGCATTGACAAGGTACTGAAAATGCTTCCGATTATGCGCGGGCTTGGCATCCATACCATCTGTTTTAACTGGATGGCACACATCGGCTGGCTGCGGACAAAAAGCAGTATTCCGGAACGCGGCGGTGCACAGGTTACCGGATTTGATATGCAGGATTTCAAACCCGTCCCACAAAAAATCAGCGAAACCGAGCTTTGGGACAATTACACGTATTTTTTGAGGGCAGTTATTCCCCAGGCCGAAAAATATGAGATCAAACTGGCACTGCATCCCGATGATCCGCCGGTTCCAAGGCTTGGCGACGTTTCCAGAATTATGATCTCCGCGAGAAACATCAAGAAAGCGATCTATGACATCTGCCCCAGCGCAATGCTGGGCATTACCATGTGTCAGGCATACTATTACATTATGGGAGAAGATGTGGACCGGGTCATCCGGGATATGGCGGATAAGATTTTCTTTATTCATTTCCGCAATACAATCGGTGATCTGACGCAGTTCCGCGAAACCTTCCACGACAACGGTGCGCTCGATATGGCGCATCTGATCCGTTTATATACTGAACTCGGAATTGATGTACCGATCCGTGTAGATCACGTGCCGACGCTGGTCGGTGAGGACACGGCAGTCGCCGGATACGCTGCACTCGGGCGACTGTTTGCAATCGGATATCTGAAAGGGCTGTTGGAAGCCGCACAAGCATAAGAACAGGAGGATACAGCGATGCATTTTAACGACAGAGAAGAAATCATCGCTCTGACACCGCAGTGGAAGGGAGACCGCCTGCCGGACGGTCGTCCGAAGGCAGACACAAAATATCTGCGGACGCTGAAAAACAAAACAAAGAATCCCAATGGCGGCGCTGTCATCTGGGGCGGCATCCGGGATGTGGAGCAGATGAAAAAGGTGGAAAATACGCAGGTCTATTGGCAATGCTGCCTTCCTTTGGCGGAAACTTCAGTGTTCTTGACAAAGACGGCGCACCGACAATCACGGCGGATACCGAGCAGACAATGACATATCTGAGCAGACTGCATTCTTTTTTGAACGAAAGCAATACCTGCATCACCATTCTGGATACCAATAAAGATTCCAATCTCCAGCGTTCCATCTTCATTGAAGGCCGCGCACTGTTCCTGCAGGCAACCATTTCCTATATCCCGATTTATCTGCGCGGAATGCAGGATGATTTCGGCGTGCTTCCGTATCCGAAGTGGGATGATATGAGAGGGCTTGCTGTCAAACTGGAATCGTCTGACAACACATTTGCCTCCGAAATGGCAAAAAATCAAAAGGTCATCGAAGCTGCGGCAGAAAAGGTGTATCTTGCTGCGCAGGAGGCAGCGGAATCATAATATTTGACACGGAGGGATCCTGATGATTACCATTGAAAACACAATTCTGAAAAAGCAGAAGAATTTCTGGAACAACTGCCTGTTTCATCCCACAGATGCCATAGAAGATCCATGGGGCAAAAAGATTCTTGACCGTATGGCCGGGGACAAGTCCATCCATGCGATTCGCATCTATACAATGTTTGAGGATATTGTGTATCTGGATGAGGACGGCAATCTTGCTTATGATTTCCGGCTGAACGATTTGCGGCTCGATTATCTTGTGGAAAAAGGATATGATGTTCTGCTGGCATATGCCATGATGCCGGAATGTATTGCGACCAACAAGAACGCTGTCAGCTCTGTCAGCAAAAATAAAACCCGTTATAAGGGCAAAATGATCAATACCTCCGCACCGACCGACTATGCGTTGTGGGAGGAAATCTGTTATACCTATACGAAGCATCTTCTGGACAGATACGGTGAGGAAACCGTTTCCAAATGGCATATGCAGTGCTTCAATGAACCGGATCTGAAGCTTTTCTTTTTATCTGACCTGCCATGGAGTGCCGCCGAAACCAGAGCCGAGGAATACTGCAAGCTCTATACCGCATTTGCCTCCGGTATTTCCCGCGCATCCGAAAAATGCTGCTTTGGCGGTCCGGCACTTGCCAGTAATCTGTTCTTCATGGAAAAGTTTCTGACCTACATCCGACAGTCCGGAACACGGCTGGATTTCATTTCCGTCCATAATTATGCCGGAATCTGTGCCGATGAGCTTTGCAACACAGATTGCGGGTTCTCTGTGAAGGATTGGCTTTCCGTAATGGAGGGATTCCTCGGTGTCATTGACAAGTGCGGTTTCTCTGACAAAGAGCTTATCGTCGATGAATGGGGTATGGCGGGACAGGGCTTTTACAACATTGAAGAATGTCCGATGTTCATTGCCAGAGAAAACGAAACCTTTTCTGCATACTATGTAAAGCTGATTCACGAGCTCCTGCGCAAAGGATGGAAGATATCCAAGCTCTTTATCTGTCTGTCCGGTCAGCATGAAATGGTCGTTGATTTCTCCGGCTTCCGTAATTTCTTTACCATGAATTTCTTCGCAAAGCCGATTTATAATGCCTATGTGCTGGCGTCCCGTCTGTATGAGAATCTTCTGCCGTACTGCTGTGACACTGAAAATGTCTATGTCATTCCCACACGAAACGAGCAGAATCAGTATCGGATCCTTGTTACCTACAGCTCTGAAAAATTCGATGAAACGCTTTCAACTGTCAGAGAAATGATAACACTGCCAGCAGAGGCACAGGGTAAGACCGTCACGCTCTATCAGATTGACAGAAATACCACCAATCCGTATCGACTGTATGAAAGGTTGGGCTTGTCATCGAATTTGACGGACGAGGAAATCAGACTTCTGCGCGAAGAAGGGCGTCTGACGGCGACGGATAACTTTGTCGCCGCAGACACAATATCACTGGAGCTGACAGCGAATGCTGTTTATATGATTGAAGTCTGCTGATCCGTATTTGAAGCAGCAACTCCGCACATCATATCGTATTACAAAATAATAAAGAGCAAGAATCCCCGGATGGATACCGTTTGATATCCATTCGGGGATTCTGCATATATTTCTGTATGAAATTTTCGGCAGCAGGTTCACTTGCGGGTTCACGGGATGGCGGTGACCTTTCGGGTCTGAATGCGAATCGAACGATTGATTCGCATTGTCTGATGATCAAGAACGCGAAGACCCATACCAACCGATATCCGGGTTTGTTTTTCTGCTATGCCTGCTGCCCAGTGCATCTTATACACCATTGCCGTTGCCGCGATTTTCCATAATCGATCTTCGCGTAATGGGAGCAACAAAATAAAATGCATTCCGGGCATGGTAGATATCCGCCAGCTCCGCATAGATTCCATCGGTTTCGGCATTCGGGACACCGTGATTCCGGATCAGCGCCAGGTCTCCGATCGCGCGAAGATAAATCTGACGGTATCGCCAGCTGTTCCTGATTTCATCGGGCAGCTGACGGTCAATGTCCTGCATGTCACGTGCGATGCCCTGTACTGCATCCGGATTCAGAAGGTCATAGGTATGCGGCACAACGGGCTTTCCCGATGGGAAATCGCAGTGGACCGTACCGCCGACAAGTGTTCTTCGCGGAAGCGTGGTTTCCATACGCATGATGATATCGGTCATCGCATCGGCACAGTCCGGTGAAAAATGATAGGCACAGTATTCCCGTACAATCTGCCCCGGATCAAGCGACGCATCGCGCATCAGCTCCAGAGAAACAGCCTTATTGATATCTTCAAAAATGCCCTCCGAATAAAGAGCACCGCCCTGTACCAGGGAGCGGCTGTTCTGAAATTGCTGTGACAGCAGCTGCGGATAGGGATTACAGCCGAATCCACCCCAGGGACATGCATATACCATGCTGATATCCGGGAACGATACAATCGGCTTTGCGATTTCCGACAGTCTCTGCGGCAGCGGCGAGTGAATGTTGACCATCAGGGCATCGATCCAGCCACCGTCACCCTGAATGGCATCCAGCGCCGCGTCCCATTCCCCGTTTGTGAACGCATCAAACATCCAGCACGAATAAATGATTCTGATCTCCGGGAAGTGCTGTCTGGCAATTTCCGCTTTTTTCTTTGCGATGCGGAAAAATCCCTTGCCTCCCCACGGATAGCAGGCATCACAGGTGCACCCGCCCTGATCATACGGCCAGAGCATGATGTAATCAACCCCCACCTCCGCAAAGCAGGTCAGAAGCGCATCAAACGAGGAAAGAAGACGCGCCTCCCCCTCCGTTTTGGACGGACAGAGCTCTGTTCCGAAATAACCGCAGAGATTCCGGAAGTATTTGCCGCTCTCCGTGGAATTCTGCGCAAGCAGTTCCCCGGGCGCACCTTTATAATATTCATTGGCAAGATGCGTCAGCGAGGTTTTCATACCGAGTGCTTTTGCTTTTGCAAACAGCCGGCGGCACCGCTCGATCATGTCCTGTGCCTCCCGGTCGGCAAGGGACGAAAAATGATGCATATCAAACCAGATGCAGAGCGTATTCTGTCCCCATAAGGCAAGGCTCTCCAGATAGTCGCAGATTTCTTCGATCGGCGCTTCGTGATAATAATTGAAAAAATGCGTTGCAAAATATACGGCGCGAAAATCGGAGGACATCAAAACATCCTGATTATCGATACGTTCATGTTGGTGCCGGAGTAAATAACCGGCACCGCACTGAAATCCGACGACGGTATTGGCATAGATGCAGATGCTGTCTCCATTGACGGAAATCCGGTAAGAATCGCCGCTGCAGTCCGGTTCTTCGGCAAAGGATATAACAGCAGTCCGGTCACTGTCATGGACTTTGGCATACTTGAAAAGTAATTTGATTGCACTGCCTGCTTTTTCTGGCTGCGTGTCATGGATCAAAAAATTCATGCATTCCCATCTCCTTTCTCTGATCTATGAAAATCAATGAGATGCCGCCTCATTCGTTCTGGAGCTGCTCCAATGCAGAAACCATATTTTCAATGCTGTTTTCAACCGATTTTTCATTTTTCGCAACCCACGATGCAACATCCTTCGTATTCTGTGCAATCATATTACGCATCGTATAGCCGACACCTCCGAGTGCGTCTATCCAAAGGAATTCCGCGTCTACATACTGGGTATCACGAATAATTTCCAGCATTTCAACTGTTTCCTCACTTCTGGCATACTTTTCCTGAAGACATGTTTTGAAATATATCGGCGTGACTTCATAATGTGATGCAGCCGCCATCGCTTCCATAACCGCTGCTGCCGCTTCGGGATCGGGATTGTCTGCCGGAATTCCCATCAGACACGCGCCGTTATACGCGGGTGTCAGATAATTTTCCTGCGCTTCATCCAGCTTTGGCAGCGGAACGATGGTGTAATTGTCCTCCATATCACGGTAAGCGCCGCGGGCACCGCTGAGCGTAGAGACGATCATCAACCCCTGTCCGGATGTGAATATTGAATTCATGGAGGTTCCGTAAAGATCCATATAGGAGCCATACATGGTACCCTCGAAGCAAAGCGGATAGAGCGTTTCCATCAGCTTTGTCATTCGTTCCACCGCCGGTGTATATACAGGCATACCATCAGAAAGTGTAATCTGATGAATATCAGCAGCGGTATAGAGAGAGTCTGCCGTATTATAGGGTGCAAACAGAAGTCCGAACTGGTCATTTTCATCCATCGAGCCGGAGCCATCCAGATCAGACATTGCCATCTTGGAATATTCTGTCATTTTGGGAAGCGTCCATTTTCCTTCACGGACAAGCTGATGAATGTCGTCAATGTCATATCGCTGACACATCGTATCGTTGACAAACAGGACAAACGAGCCGCCCAGCGTTGACAGCACCGACGTATCGCCGACCATCAGGAACCGCTTGTCCGCCAATGTCAGTGCCTGCACCGCAGACTGGTTCCACCACGGTGCGCCCGGATCCAGATACGGCATGTCCGTCAGATCGTAAAAGCAGTTGTCAAGTACCAGTTGAGAGCTGTAAAGTCCCCAGACGGAAATCATCTGCCATGCATTGTCGCCGGCAGCAATGGACGCGCGGATTTGCGTGATATCCTGGCCGTAATTCTCCCATGAGCTGCCGGGATAAACCTCCAGCTTCATATTCAGCCGTTCTTCCAGACCGCGATTTCTCTGGAAGATTGCGTCATTCAATACTTCGCCGTCCTCTTTTTCTGTATCAATTTCAAGGTTGGGTCCCTCGTCACCGCGGGAATGGATGACAAACGTCTGCCCGCCGAGATCAAGCTCTGACGGCAGCGCGTCGTGCCAGCGAGCCTCTGTTCCGGATTCCGCCGCGGACGCAGCTTCTGTATCCGTTCCGGTCGGTGCTGAATCACTGTTTACGCCGCATGATGTGACGGCGGATGCGGCGCAAAGCAATGCAAGCAGCATTGCACAGCTTCTCCAATGTTGTTTCATATTCCTGTTCCTCCGATATTTTATATCAATTAATCGATTGAAAAATTGCATTTTGCAATCGGTTTCATCGGGCTGACGCATAGCCAACGAAGTTGCAGCGCAACTTCTGAAGAAATGCAATGCATTTCTTCGGATGGCGTCCCTTTGGTCGCTTTGAAAGTGTCTTTTTGGGCGGGAAACCCGCCCAAGCGACGCAATTTGTTTATATATCGCCCTTTGGGCGATGAAGGTAGGCAATTTTGCAATTGCCTATTTATATCAATGTCTGAATCGTTGAAAAGGCTGTCATTCATTACCGTTCGTCGGCGATGAAGACCGTACCGATGCTCCAAGCATCCAGCGGCGGTACGGAAACGAGGTAATCGTCTCCCACCCGCAGCAGCGGCAGATGGCACGGCGGCTCGGTCATCGAGCAAAACAATACCGTGGTCTGTCCCGGTTTCAGAGCAGGATTGCGCAGTCGCAGGGACAGAGGAGCGGATGGACCCACAGTCAGATTCACCATGGAGACGGCGGTGAGATGTCCCTCGCTGTCCTCTCTGGGCAGAAGCTGTACCTTTGCCGGTGTATCGAGCCATGCCGTCAGCGCACCGTCGGAAATATAGTCGACAGCGGCCAGAAGCTGTGCGCGGCGGCGCGAGGAGACGGTATTGTTCCATGGATTGTGTCCAAAGACCGCCCAGCGCGCACCGGCATCGGTATACACAATGGCGTCGGCACAGCCGAAAGGATGCTCCTCACCGGGGAATTCAGGAACCGCCTGAGCGCTGTCGGATGCGTAATAGCCAAGCGGCTCGGTCGTGCCGTCACGGTCAACGATTGCCTGTCCGGCGGTGTAGGAGAAGGACTGTGACCAGCGGCGGCGGACGACACCGCCTTCGGTTTCCGTGTATGCGGCATTGACAGGATGATCGGTAAAGGTTTCGTAAAGTTGTGCCGTGGAAATCGGACGGGCGGACGCGGAGAAGCAGCTGTCAAATCCGCGTGCTGCAAGTGCGCACAGGACATCGCCCGAGGTAATCACGGGACAGGTCAGCAGATGGCGGATTTCCTCATCCGTCAGCATCGGAACATGCCCGGGATGCAGAAGGTATACGGGATTCTTCACCGCGTCAAAGGTCACGCCGAAGCCGAGCGGACGGAACTGCTCCGCCGTATACACCGGTTCTGCTGACCATGCAAAGTCCCCCTCTCCGTCGTACAGCGGACGCATCCACATTTCGTGTCCCATACAGAGTGTCAGACCGCCGCGGACGGTGTTCTGCGACGCACGCGCAAGCCGCTCCCAGTACGGACGCTGACGGGCAAACGCGGCAAGCATCTCCCCGTGCCAGTCCATGTCCTCATAGTCGTTCATCATGATCGCGTAGCTCATTGCGGTTGCGCCGGACGCCAGATACAGCGTCGTTTCAAAGCAGGTTCCGGCAATGCTTTTTCCGTAGCATACATCAGGCAGACTCTCGATCTCCGGACGGATTTCCCGCACGGAAGCAGGCAGACGCGCATTCTGGCACGACAGATAATCCGCCTTTGACAGAAATTCCAGCGGATTGTGGTCGCTGTATGCACCGCCGCCCGGACGCGATTTCGGTTCCAGTCCCGTTGCACGGTACATCGCCTCATAGATATAGACATGATCGCCGCCCGAATAACCGTGGGCGCCGTTTTGCAGACCGGCATAGCACTCAGGACAAATTTCATGAATGGTTTTATATACTTCGTATGTAAAATCTGCAATACCGTCCCGCATCTGCGCAACGAATGCGCGGCGGACCGAGGTGTCCCCGCGGTTGATTTCGTGCACGAGTTCTTCGCGTGTATATGATGTACCGTTGGCACGGTTGAAGCGTGCCATGCAGTCATCACAGAAGCAGCCGTATCCGACCGGTGCGTGGTTGTCCGAGCGCAGGTCATCATCAATCCAGACCGTATGCGGACGGATTTCACGGACATACGCGGCAATTTCTTCTTTGACATACTCCCGCATCACAGGATCGTTCCAGCAGAATGTATAGCGCGAAACAATACCGTCCGGTCCGACGATATTGCGCACGGGAGAACCGTCATAAACAAGACCGGAGCAGTCACGCGCCGCCATATACTGTCCGTGACCGATGGTATTGGAGATTTGCAGGGAAACGCGCAGACCTGCTCCGCGCAGCTTTTCGGCGGTTTCACCAAGGGCCGCCGCCATTTCCCGATGGACAGAAAGCGGCGGGAATCCATATGCGGTTGCAAGCCAGACCTCATCGCAGGAGCCGGGGTTTTCTTTTACAATGCGTATAAAATCTTCAATGAATGCGGCGTCCATCTGCGTGGACGAACCGAGACGCTGTGTCAGCATGATATCTCCTCTTTTCTTATGTTTTTTTCGGATTGTCAGTATCCTGCGCCTGCGGGGTGGAGCCGCGGTCCAAAATCCAGCAGCAGGTTCCGTACAAATCGAATCCGTTTCATTGCATTATAACATGCAGAACAATCCGTGTCAAGTAAATTGGCAACGAAACAATTTCGCTGCGGGGAATCAGGACAATCAAAAAGTTATTATAACTGTATTATTATGAAAGAGATTCCCGCTGCAAACGCCATATTGCGAAATTGTTTCGCTGACATCCTTGACAAATACATCGCATCATGGTATCCTATAGAAAGGCAGAACAGTCGGAAACAAAATGCATTTCGGGGATTGAAAGTATGACATACAAAAAAATCGCACAGCTTGCAGGTGTCTCGCCGTCCACGGTTTCCAAGGTCATGTCAGGCAGCACGGAAATCAGTCAGGAAACTGCGGACCGGATACGTCAGATTATGAAAGAATACGGTTGCAGCACTGCAAAATATTATAAGAGCAAAAACAGCGGACTTGAAAGAATCAGAATTGCAGTTCTGGTTCCGGAGATCATCAGTGTTCATTACGCACAGCAGGTATCGGATATTGTCCGTATTCTGGATGATAAGAATATCATCTGCAACATTTATCTGACCGGTTTTGATGAGAAGAAGACGCTGGCCATGATTTGGCAGCTCTCGGACGAGGGCATGACCGACGGGATCCTGACAATCACCGGAATCAAAAGCGACGCTGCGCTTCCTCTTCCCATTGTGAGTTTTCTGTCATGTGAATGCGTATCGCAGGACTATGTAGAAATTGACTATAAACAGGGCATTTCCGATGCTTTGCAGTATCTCATGGACCTGGGACATCGGACCATCGGATTTATCGGCGAGCAGAATACCAAATACAAGCAGAAAATGTTTTTTGATGCTGCCCGTGATCTGCAGCTTTCGGTCAACGATGCCCATGTGTTCCTCAGCAGCAGAAGGTTTGAGCAAATCGGACGGGAGGCTGCGGCATATTTTCTGGAAAACGGCGTAGAACCGACCGCATTTATCACAGCTTATGATGAAATCGCACTTGGTGCCATTCAGGCGTTCAGCCAGGCCGGACTGCGTGTACCGGAGGATGTTTCGTTTATCGGCATGAATGATGTTCCCTTCGCAGAATATGCCAGTGTTCCTCTGACAACAATTCAGACCTTCAAAGAAGAAATCTGTCACATTGCCATCCGGATTCTGCTTGACAAAATCATGAATCCGGACAGTCATGCCACACAGCATGTATTGGTTAAATGCCAACTGATCAAGCGTGATACGGTATGCCGGACGCGGAGATGAGCCCTTTCATCAAAGGAAATGGACAGATCCAAAACAGCGTATTTTCCCACAAATCCAAATTTTATCTTGACGAAGCCAATCATGTGTGATAAAATATAAATATTCAACTGACATCTCATCTGTACAGAAAAAAGGAGTCATCATGAAAAAGATCGGTATTGTCGGTATCGGATGCATTTCCGGTATCTATCTTGAAAATATCACCAACAGATTCCAGGGAATTGAGATCATCGGTGTCTGTGATCTGATCCGTGAACGTGCAGAGAATGCACAGAAAAAGTACAACATTCCCAAGCTCTACGAGAACATGCATGAGCTGTTTGCCGATCCCGAGATCGACATTGTTCTGAATCTTACGCGCCCGTATGAGCATTACGAAGTTTCAAAGGCAGCCCTGCTGGCAGGAAAGCACGTCTATTCGGAAAAGCCGCTGGGTGCTTCATGGGAAGAAGGCAAGGAGCTTGTCGCACTGGCAGAGAAACAGGGACTGTGGATCGGCGGCGCACCGGATACCTACCTCGGCGCCGGTATCCAAACCTGCCGCAAGCTGATCGATGAAGGAGCCATCGGCGACATTGTCGGCGCGACCGCGTTCATGACTGGTCACGGTCCCGAATCATGGCATCCCGATCCTGAATTTTTCTATAAATACGGCGGCGGCCCGATGATGGATATGGGTCCTTATTATGTGACCGCGCTGATCAATCTGCTGGGCGGTGTCAGACGCATCGGCGGTATGACCGCAATTCCGTTCAAGCAGAGAACGGCAACCTGCCGCGAACACAACGGCGAAGTCATCGATGTGGAAGTTCCGACCTCGTACTACGGCGTTCTGGAATTTGAATCCGGTGCTGTCGCATCGTTGATGACATCGTTTGACATTTACGGCGCACATCTGCCGATCATCGAAATCTACGGCTCGAGGGGTACCCTGCGTGTTCCCGATCCCAACTGCTTCGGCGGTCCGGTCGTTCTGCACACGCCCGACGGCGGCGATACGGAGATTCCGCTTGCCTTTGACTATCCGGAAAACTCCCGTGCGCTCGGACTTGCTGAAATGGCATCGGCGCTGGAGCATGACCGTACCCCGCGCGCAAGCTGGAAGCAGACGCTTCATGTGTTGGAAATTCTCACCGGCTTTGAACGCGCTGCCAAAAACGGCGGCTATCTCGAGCTGGAAACGAAATTTGAACGCCGCGCACCGATGGCATCCGATCTGCCGCACGGTGTTCTCGACTGAAAAAAATATCAACAGAAAAGCCGAGGTACTGCTTGTTCTTGCAGCGCCTCGGCTTTGTTTACACGAAATGATAAGAATACTGTCCGCTGTCCGCTCTCACATCCACGCCGAACACCTCATGCAATACCCCGCTGGATACAATCTCCTGCGGAGAAGCTGTCATGACAAGTATTCCATCGCGCATAACCCAGATCTCGTCCGAATACGCAAGCGAAAGCGGCAGATCGTGCATCACCGCAGCAATGCCATGTCCGTCCCGTGACAGCTTGTGCAGAAGCCGCATCAGTGATATCTGATTGGCAATATCAAGATAGGTCGTCGGCTCATCCAACAGGATATAGTCCGCCTCCTGCGTCAGCGCCATCGCAAGATAGGCACTCTGCCGCATACCGCCGGACAGCGCGGCAACAGGCGTATCGGCATACTGCATGATGCCAAGTGCCTCCATTGCGGTACCGGCAATTTCCCTGTCGCGTGCGGAATACCGTCTTGGGAAATGCAGATGCGGAAACCGTCCGTGCAGTACCATTTCCCCAACGGTCATCGCCGGCGCCTGTTTTCCCTGTGCAAGATAGGCAATACGGGCAGCAAGCGCGTCCCGGCGCATGGCGGATGCGGAAATCCCATCCAGCAGAACTTCTCCGTTCTGGACACGGAGAATTCCCGCGACCGTCTTCAGAAGGGTGCTTTTCCCGCAGCCGTTCGGTCCGACGATGCTGACCAGCATTCCGTGTCCGAGACTGGCGGTAATGCCGTGCAGAACTTCATCGGAGGTGTAACCGGCACATAACTGCTTCAGTTCAATCATGATGCCCTCCCCTGCGTCTCAACAGCAAATACAGAAAAAACGGCGCACCGAGAAACGACAGAAAAATGCCGACCGGAAGCTCATACGGTGCAAACAGGGTTCGCGCTGCCGTATCGCACAAAACGGTAAATGCACCGCCAAACAGTGCGCAGAACGGCAGAAGCCGGTTTGCCGCACCGCCTGCGAGCCGCCGGACCGCATGTGGCACCAGCAGTCCGACAAACGAAAGCAGACCTGCCACACTGACCGCGGCACCTGCCAAAAGCGCGGATAACAGCAAAAACAGCACACGCATTTTGCCTGTCTGCATTCCCAGTCCGCGCGCATTGTCCTCACCCAGCGACAGTACATCCAATTCATTGGTCAGAAGCAGCAGAATCGCAATCGCCGCTGTGATGGCAATGGCTGCCGGCAGCAGTGTTCCAGTCGTTACCGCAGAAAAATCACCCGCCCGGAATTCGCTGTTCATGACGCTGACATCGGGGTTAACGGCAACCACCGCATCGGAAAACGCGCCAAGCAGACTGTTCAGCGCCGCACCGACCAGAATCACCACACCGTCCGTTGCCCCCCAGTGCTTTGCCGCGGCACTCACCGCAAGCACACAGGCAAAGGCACCAAGAAACGCTGCCAGGGAAAGCCGCCAGCCGCCGAGAACACCGCACACGGCACACAGTGTCACCGCCAGGCCCGCGCCGGCATTGACACCGATCATGCCCGGGGACGCCAGATGATTGGCAAGCACCCCCTGAATGACCGCACCCGACACTGCCAGTGCCGCGCCGCAGAACAGTGCCGCACAGACACGCGGAATGCGCACATAAAAGAGAATCCGCGCGGCGGCAGTTGTCCGTTCCCCGCCCGTCAGCGCTGCAAGCACATCCGCCGCTGACAGCTCCGCCGCGCCCGTCAGAACGCCGAGCGCCACGGAAACCAGCAGAAAAAGAATACCGCAAAGCCATAAAGCCGCCGCTTTTCGGTTATTCGTTAATAAGAATTTCATACAGTATCTGATACGCCTCCGCCCATCGTGCATTCGGTTTGAGATGAAACAGCGACCGGTCCATGATGTGCATACGCCCATTCTGAACCGCGTCCAAAGTCTGCCATGCGGGATGTGATGCAATCAGGTTCTCAACCGACTGCATTGCCGTCTCGGTATTGCCTCCCATTGCCACAATGAAGATATGCCGCGGCTCACCGGCAATCACGGCTTCCACACTCAGATTTTCCAAAAGGGAGGTGTCGCTGTCAGCCAGATTGCGGCAGCCAAGGTCGGCAAGCATCTCACCGAGCACCGTACCGTCACTGCCCTTTGCCTTGACTGTGGTCGTCGAGGCGCGCAGCAGCAGAACCGCAGGAGCTTCAGCTCCGGAAAACCGTGTCCGGATTGCGTCCACTTCCTCGCGCAGACGCTGTCCGTTCTGCTCCCAGAGATCTGCCCTGCCCGTGATTTCCGTGCAGACCGCAAGCATCTGAAGATAATCGTCAAAACATTCCACATGAAAATAAGCAACGGTGATTCCTGCTGCCTCCAAAAGACCGCGCAGCTCCACATGGGATGCTGTCGCCGCCGATGCAAGGACAAAATCGGGTTCTGATGCAAACAATAGCTCCGTATTGGGTGAATGTGCGCCGCCGATACAGACCGCACCGTCCAGCGGAAGACCGAAATCCTCCCAGGCATCCTCTGCCGCGGCGCAAAGATCTCCGCCTGCCAGCATCCAGATATCGGCAAAGCTGCCGAGCAGACTTGCAGTCCTTTCCGGTGCCGCAGAAAGTCGGATCTCCCGCCCGAGCGCATCGGTGAAGACAATTTCCCCCGCCGCCGCGTCCGGTGCGGCAGAAGGTTTGCCGCAGGACACTCCGCAGAAGCAGAACAGAACCGCCAGAAGGACAGCCGCCGCCCGGGATACGATGCTTTTAACTCTTTGATAACCCATGGTATTCCCCTCAAAAATACAAAAAATGATTGACAGATACCCCGTCCGATGATATAATTAATGTGAACAGAACGATCTGATGTACTTCATTATATCACAGATCCCATCACATGTCAATCAAATGCAAACAGACAACAGACAGCAAATCTGACAGAAATACAAAGGAGACAATCGAAATGAGCTTAACAAAAGAACAGATCACAAGTGTCAAGAGCAGAGGATTTCTTCTGAATCGCGGAACAGAATGCTTTTCCGGCAGACTGGTCGCTCCTGCCGGAGTATACTCCCCGGCAGCATTGCACGCCATTGCGGAATGTGCAGATCGCTTTGGCAGCGGCAAGGTCGTCTTCACGGCAAGACTGAACGCGGAAATCGTCGGCATTCCGTTTGAAAACATTCCCGCGGCAGAAGCCTTCATGGCAGAACACGGATTGGCGTTCGGCGGTACCGGTGCCAAGATCCGCCCGGTTGTCGCATGTAAAGGAAGCACCTGTGTCTACGGCAATATTGATACCCACGCCATTGCACAGAACATTCACGATACGTTTTATCTCGGTATGCGTGACGTCAAGCTCCCGCACAAGTTCAAAATCGGTGTCGGCGGATGCCCCAACAGCTGCATGAAGCCCAGTCTCAACGATGTCGGCATCGAAGGTGTGCGCGCGTTTTCGTTTGATCCGGCGCTTTGCCATGGCTGCGCATCCTGCGCGGTGGAAAAAGCATGTCCGTCGAGAGCGGTCACCGTCCGCGACGGTATCGCGGTCACGGATCATGCAAAATGTACCAAGTGCGGTGTATGCGTCGGCAAATGTCCCTTCGGTGCCGTTCCGAAGACCGCCGAATCGGTCTGCCGCATCTATGTCGGCGGCACCTGGGGCAAGACCCAGCGTATGGGAACACGCCTGTCCGGCACCTATTCCACCGATGAAATCACAACTGTCATTGAAAAGGTCATTCTCTGGTACAAGGAAAACGGTCGTGCCAAGGAACGTCTCGGTGCTGTCATCGACCGTCTGGGAACCGAAGTACTCGAAGCAGCACTCGCATCCGATGACCTGCTCACAAGAAAAGAAGAGATTCTCGCAGCCCCGATCAACGAATGAAAGGATAATTCCATATGAACCATTCCTACCGTACCCTCGGCTTTCCTCCGCATGACGCACGGCTCGATATCAGCCGTCACACCAATTCGATATTTCCGATTACGCATTTTTCCTCACGTGAGGAGGTGGAATCCCGCCGGGAACAGCTTCGATTCAACCTCCGCATGGCGGCAGGTCTGTATCCGTGGCCCGAAAAAACACCGCTCAACACCAAATATGAGGATGTCGGCACCTTTGACGGCTATTCCGTGAAAAAAATCATGTTTGAAAGCCGTCCCGGCTTCTGGTCAACGGGCAATCTCTATCTTCCACATCCGATGAAGGAAAAGATGCCTGCCATCCTCAACGTCATCGGACACTGGGAAGAACAGCGTCTGACCCGCATGGATACCGCCGACTACCCCGCACAGCTTGCCAACTTCGCACGAATGGGGTTTGTCTGTCTTGTCACCGATATGATCGGTAAGGTGGACAGTCTGCAGATCACCCACGACTACGGGCGTGAGGAAAAGGAACTGTACACCTCCAACGGTCTCGGCATTCAGTTGTGGAACAATATCCGCGCACTTGATCTTCTGTGTTCGCTTCCTTACGTCGATGCAGACAGAATCGGCATGACCGGTGCATCCGGCGGCGGATCCCAGACACTGTTCCTGACGCTGCTGGACGAGCGCATCCGTGCGGCGGCACCGATCAACATGATCTCTCTGAACATGCAGGGCGGCTGTCAGTGTGAAAACGCAGAAGGTCTGCGCCGTGACACCGACAACACCGAAATGTGTGCGATGATCGCGCCGCGTCCGCTGTTTTTGGCAGGTTCCACCGGTGACTGGACACGGTGGCTGGAAACCGATGAGCTTCCCGGCGTACTCGAAGCCTACCGCCAGTATGGAGCTGAGGATAAGGTCGAGCATTTCTATCAGGATGCGCCGCATCAGTACAACGAAAAAACACGCCATCATGTATACAGCTTCTTTGCCCGCCATCTGATGGGTTGTGATCCACACTGGGAAGAACAGACCATTGAAACCGGCGATCTGTCCGGCTACACCTGGTTTGCCGGCGTCGGTCATGCACCGGGCATTTCCTCCGACGAAGAATTTTTTGCCGCACACAAGGCAGAGCGTCTTGCTGCTGTCAGTGCGCTGTCTGATGAGGACCAGCGCCGGATGCTGTCCTGGATGACCGGTAAGCAGTGCACCGATTCGCGTTACATTGCCCTCACAGCGGAACAGGACAATCACATCTGTATCAAGCGCGGCATTCTCCTCGGCTGTCACGGTGAAAAGCTGCCTACCCTCACACTGATCCCCGACGGCTGGGACGGAAAGCGTGTCTGTCTGGCACTTTCCGGCGACGGCAAGGACATTCTTGCGTCCGATGATCTTCAGAAACTGCTTGCAGACGGCACGGCGCTGGTCAGCGGTGACCTCTATCTGACCGGAGAATTTGCAGGCTGTGCGCAGGCAGATGAGGGCAATGCTGCAAACAACCGCTATTTCACAACCTTCCACAATACAACTGCTGCCAACCGCGTGCAGGATACCGTTCGTCTGATCCGTTATGCGGCAGGTCTTGGCGAGGAAGTCACAGTTTATGCCGTCGGTTCTGCTGCCGGTGCCGCCGCATGTGCGCTTGCCCTGTGCGATGAAGCCGCATCGGCACAGCTGGAGGCGTCCGCGCTGACCTTTACGGATGACCGGGAGCTGTACGCCGGATGCTTTATTGTCGGTATCGGACTGCTCGGCGGGCCGTACGGCTGTCTGAAGCTCGCCCGCTGTCCTGTCACCTTATTCTGATACAGGAGACAAACCAATGACAACCAACTTCTCCACACGTCCGGTTCGCGTACTGCAATTCGGACAGGGTAACTTTCTTCGCGCCTTCTGTGATGATTTTATCGACCGTGCAAACGAATGCGGCGTATATGACGGCTCCATTGTCATCGCACAGTCCGTCGGCACCAAAAATCCCACCTTTGCCGAACAGGATTTCCATTATACAACGCTTCTGCGCGGCAAAGAAAACGGCATTGTCGTTAATGCAGCACGCAGGATCACCTCTGTTCGGGAAATCCTGCATACATCTGAAGATTATGATGCCTTCATGGCGTATGCCGCATGTCAAACGCTGGAGGCAGTCATCTCCAACACAACCGAGGCTGGCATTGTCTATGACGAAAATGACACCTGTGACCAAACCCCACCGCACAGCTTTCCCGGAAAGCTGACGAAGTTCTTGTACGCGCGCTTCTGTGCCTTTGACGGCGATCACAGTGCCGGTCTTGTGGTATATCCGACCGAGCTGATTGAAAACAACGGCGCAGCGCTGCGTGACTGTGTTCTGCGCACAGCGGCACGATGGCAGTTGGGCGACGGTTTTGCCGCCTGGATAAAGGATGCCTGTCTGTTCTGCAATACACTTGTCGACCGCATTGTCACGGGATATCCCAAAAAGCAGGCAGATGCAGACGCGGCATTTGCCAAACTCGGATGGGAAGATGCATTTCTGACGATTGCCGAGCCGTTCGGTCTGTGGGTAATAGAATCAACGGACATCATACGTGCAAAAGCCGTTCTGCCGCTCGATCGCGCCGGACTGCCGGTTCTGTTTACCGACGACCTGACACCGTACCGTGAACGCAAGGTGCGTATTCTCAACGGCGCGCACACCTCATTTGTCCCGGCGGCGTTTCTGGCAGGTGAGGAGATTGTGCGCGACTGCATGTCTCATCCCGTCATCCGTCCGTTCATCGACACTTGTATTTTCCGCGAAATCATCCCGACTCTGCGCGGAACGCTCGATGAGGACGATCTGCAAGCATTTGCGTTGGCAGTCTGTGAACGGTTTGAAAATCCGTTCATCGATCACGCACTGATTTCCATTTGTCTCAACTCTGTATCCAAATGGAAATCCCGTGTTCTGCCGTCGCTCCTTGATGCCGTGAAAGACGGTTCTCTGCCGCACAGTCTGACACTGTCGTTTGCCGCACTCACTGCCTTTTATGCAAACGGCTGCATGACCGCCGACGGCTTTGTTGGCACAAGGGAAATCAACGGCGAAGCCCACCCCTACACCATCTCCGACAGTCCGGGTGTGCTTGCGTTCTTTGCCGAACATGGAAAAGATGCCGATCTTCTGACCCGATTTGCGTCCAATACCGCATTCTGGGGCATGGATCTGACCGCCATTCCCGGATTTGCGGCACTGGCACAGACCTATTACGGTGACATCCGCACACGCGGGATTCTGTCTGCCATGCAGGACGCAGTCAGGGCATCAACGGAGGCATAACAGATGGATTATATCAGGATTACCGACCGGGACAATGTCGCTGTCGCGTTGTCCCCGCTCCAAAAAGGAAGCACTGCGGCAGGTGTCACCCTGCTCTGTGACATTCCCGCCGGACACAAATTTGCGCTCTGCGGAATCCCCCGTGGTACAGATATCATCAAATACAATGCGCCGATCGGATGTGCAGCCGAGGACATTGCCGCCGGTGCGTGGGTGCATACACACAACGTGCGAACCAATCTGTCCGATGTTCTCGACTATACCTACACACCGACCAACCCGCTATTACCGCCGCAGCCCACCAGGACCTTCCGCGGCTTCCGCCGTTCGGGCGGGCGTGTCGGCATCCGCAACGAAATCTGGATCATTCCGACCGTCGGATGCGTCAATTCTCCGGCACAGCGGCTTGCACAGGAGGGGGCCTCGCTTGTCCACGGTACCGTCGACGGCATTTACGCCTTCCCCCATCCCTACGGTTGTTCTCAGCTTGGTGACGATCATAAGAATACGCAGCGGGCGCTTGCCGGGCTGGTTCACCATCCCAATGCCGGCGGCGTTCTGGTTCTGGGACTGGGATGCGAAAATAACAACATTGCCGCGTTCCGTACCGTTCTCGGCGATATTGACGAAACCCGCGTGAAGTTTCTGAACTGTCAGGAGGTCGATGACGAGATCGCAGCGGGACGGCAGTTGCTGCGTGAACTGTGTGACACCGCAGCCGATGACACCCGCGAGGACATTGACGCATCCGAGCTGATCGTCGGACTGAAATGCGGCGGCTCGGACGGTTACTCCGGCATCACGGCAAACCCGTGCGTCGGTGTCTTCTCCGACCGACTGATTGCACAGGGCGGATGTGCCATTCTGACCGAGGTACCGGAAATGTTCGGTGCGGAACAGCTGCTGATGGCACGGTGCGAAAATAAGGCGCTGTTTGACAAAACGGTATCGCTGATCAACGACTTCAAGCGGTATTTCCAGCGTTACGGTCAGCCGGTTTACGAAAATCCGTCTCCCGGCAACAAAGCCGGCGGTATCACTACACTGGAAGACAAGTCCCTCGGCTGTACGCAAAAATCGGGTTCTGCTCCCGTGTGCGCTGTCATCGGGTACGGTGAGCGAACGGAAACCCGCGGTCTGCATCTGCTATCCGCACCCGGCAATGACCTGGTCGCATCGACTGCATTGGCGATTTCCGGTGCGCATCTGGTGCTGTTCACCACAGGACGCGGCACACCCTTTGGCTGTCCCGTACCGACGGTGAAAATTTCGTCCAATTCTGCGCTCGCCCAAAAGAAGAACAACTGGATTGACTTCGATGCGGGTGTCATCTGCGAAACAGGAGATATCCGCACCTGCGGTGATGCGCTGTTTGATTATGTTCTCGCACTTGCCTCCGGCGATATCCGGACAAAAAACGAGGAAATGGGATACCGCGATATCTCGATTTTTAAGGATGGCGTGACGCTGTAATCTCAAAACAAGCATCCCCCTGTATTGCCGATTCAAAAATAAGCGGCAATACAAGGGGGATTTTTGTTTGTTTACAGAGCCAGAATCCGTGCCGCACTGTCACGGTCGAGATACAGAATGAAATCCGGGTGCGTTTTCAGCAGTGTCGCGGGAACCAGATTCGTCACCTGCTCCGCACGCAGTGTCTTTTCGACGGCGTCCGCCTTGACGGCATACGGCACACACGACACGATGCGCTCGCACTGCATAATCTGATATGCGGTCATGGAGACAGCCTGCTTCGGTACCTCCTCAATCGTCGCAAACCAGCCCTCGCCCATCTGCTGTTTTTTGCAGGTATCGTTGAGATTGACCACGATGTAGGCTTCCTTCGTGTCAAAATCGGCAGGCGGATCGTTGAATGCGATGTGTCCGTTTTCGCCGATGCCGATCAATCCAATATCGATCGGTGCACGGCGCAGCTCCGCGGTCAGAGCGACAATATTCTCCTGTGTTCCGTCAACGAAATGTACAGCGGCAAGCGGTGCAACACGGTCGACAAAGCGTTCCTGCAAATATTTACGGAAGGATGCCGGATGCGTCACAGGAAGCCCGATGTATTCATCGAGATGGAACATTTCGACACAGTTCCATGCAATGCCCTCCTCCTTTGTCAGCGCTTCCAGCGTGTCAAACTGCGAAGCACCTGTCGACAACACCATGCGGGCATGTCCTTTCTCTGCAATCACATCACGCAAAACCTGCGCAATGTGCTTTGCCGCGCTTTTCCCGAGCGCATAACGGTCATCAGCTACACGGATTTCCATACACCGTTCCTCCTTTTGATTGATGGGAATAGGCAATTGCAAAATTGCCTACCTTTATCACCCAATGGGCGATATATAAACAAATTGCGTCGCTTGGGCGGGTCTCCCGCCCAAAAAGACTCCTTCAAAGCGACCGAAGGGAGCCATCGGGCTGCGTCAGCCCGATGAGACCGATTGCAAAATGCAATTTTGCAATCGATTAATTGATGGGAATGCAAGTCACTGTTTTCATTATAACGCACAACAGAAGATTTGTCAAGAGCAAGTGTCCATATATCACCCGATCCGTCTTTCCGTCGGCTATTGACAAACCCATGCGGCTGTGATATAATGAAATCAGCACCGGATATCCGGATATGCGGGATATCCGTTACAACAGAGACTCAAATATCAGGAAAGAACGAGGAATCAACCATGAAAACCGTCAAAGAGAAATATCTGGTCGTCGGTGCCGATTTTGCAGGCTATCCGCTGAAGGAAGCTGTTTGTGCGCATCTGCGCGCCAAGGGCTGGAAGATCACCGACCTCGGTGTCACCGATCCCAACGTTGAGGATACCGAGAACATGTTCCACCGCGTCGGTCTGCGCGTCGGCGCACAGATCTCCGAAGGCAATTTTGAACGCGCCCTGCTGTTCTGCGGTACCGGTATGGGTATTCACATCGCCGCATCCAAGTGTCCGCGTGTCCATGCGGGTGTTGTGGAAAGTGTTCCCGCCGCACTCCGTGCAATCACCGGCAACGGTGTCAATGTCCTTGCCATGGGTGCCTTTTATGTCGCACCGCAGATGGGCTGTGACATTGCCGATGCTTACCTGAATGCAGAGCTTGGTTCCGGCTACGAATGGTGGTACAACTTCTATGAGTTCCACAAGCTGGCCATGGACGAGCTGGACGCATTCGACTATGAAGCTTACAAGGCAAACGGCTTCAGGATGGAGCATCTTGGCGACTACCCGCTGAAGCTTGAAACTAAGCCCGAGGAATAAATCATCGATATGAAGTCATGACCACCGGCTAAGCCGGTGGCATGACCCCCCACCCCTATAAGGGGATATTACCGGCAGCACTCGCGTGCTCGAAAATCTGCCAACCGCACCGCTTTCTCGGGCAACCGCGAGAGCGGTGTTTTATTTGCCTTTCTTCACAGGCTCACCCGTAAACGGGTCTACTGATTCAAATAGGCTTATCTGATCATTGGCAATATCTTCTTGCAATTGATGCTGAATGTATTCTTGTATCTTTTTGGTATTTTTTCCTACTGTATCGACATAATATCCTCTGCACCAAAAATGTCTGTTTCCATATTTGTATTTGAGATGTGCGTGTCGATCGAATATTATTAAAGTGCTTTTTCCCTTTAGATATCCTATTATATCTGATACCGATTCTTTTGGCGGTATTCTTATTAACATATGAATATGATCCGGGCAGCACTCTCCTTCTATTAATTCTATCCCCTTTCTTTCATATAGCGTCCTCAAAATTGTTCCTATCTCTTTTCTTAATTCTCCATATATAACTTTTCTGCGATATTTTGGTGCAAATACAACATGGTACTTGCATTCCCACTTCGTATGTGATAAACTATTAGTGTCCATTTGGACATCCTCCTATGTTTTTATAAATTTGGTTGGCAGACCTCTTTTATTTTATCATAGGAGGTATTTTTTGTCTATTACTTTCAGCTAAAGCTTTTTCGCCCCCGGTTGAACCGGGGGTTTATT
>SVRM01000023.1 GCA_015064785.1 Oscillospiraceae bacterium | reverse complement strand
CCCACTCACGATAACTCCAAACAATTTTTGACAACTTAACATATTACACGAGCATTCAAAAAATCCTTATATTTCAGCACTTTTTGGCATTTGACGATTTCTGAAAATTCGTAGATATTAAAATTCAAATCTCTCATTCTCCGCCAAAAAAACGGTGGTCACAACAGTGGCCGCCGTTTTTTGATTCTATGTTTGAATTGTTTATTCCTTACTGCCCTGACTCAGCGCGGCGGTACGGTAAGTTCCCTCGGTCTTGGCACACTCCTCTGCCCACAGCGCCGCCTGTCGGTCATAGACCTCCTGCGGAATCTCCGGCGTACCGGCAGCGAAGTTGGGGAGCAGCATATCGCCTGCCGCCTTGGGATCCGTGCAGGCGGTGTCATTGCGCCACTTTTCCCGTTCTTCCTTATTGCGCAGATTCGGAACCGCCATGGGAACACCGCCCGCAAGAATCGAACGGTACGCAAACAGACCCGGCAGGAACATATCCAGCGCCTCGTAAACGTCAATCGTATCGGCACGCTCGTCGCCTAAAATCTTTTTGATAAAATAATACATCGAGAAGAAGTCAGAGCCGCCGTGACCGAAGCCCGCAACATCATCGGCAGGTGCATGTTCCGGGAAGTAGGAACGCAGTGAACCTGTCTCATATCCTCCGTCGTACTCGTCCCGGTTGATATAAATCTTGCCGACATGACCGTCCATCGCATCCTCACGACCGCATTCCATGCGTCCCTGGGAGCCATACATGGTATACCAGATCGAATTCTTATAAAGGTCGCCGTGAATGGACTTGATAATGCCGCCGTTCTCCAGCGTCACCATCTCGATGCCAAACTGACCGCTCTTGCAGCCCGTACGCAGACGGCGGGCATTCTTCGTGCCCTCAATGCCTACAACGGAAACGGGACGCAGACCGGTTGCGTGGATGATCGGACCCAGAGAATGCGTACAGTAGAAGGTCGCGTAGCCGTTGTTGCGCCAGTGATCTGCCTCGCCGTAGGCAATCGACGGCCAGATCGACTCGCAGTTGTGGATATATTCACCCTCACCGTATTCAAACTCGCCGATTTCCCCGCGCTCATAGAGCTTCTTCATCTCATAGGGCGCGGGCATATAGCAGTAGTTTTCGCCGTAAGCATAGACAAGACCGCTTTCCTCGACGGCTTCCACCAGTTCCACGGCTTCCTTCATGTTCTGCACAGGAAGCACTTCGGAGAAGACGTGCAGACCGCGCTTGAGACAGCGGATGGCAAAGGGTGCGTGCTCGTTGGCATAGTTTGCCAGCACCACAGCATCCATGTCATGCTCGATGAACTTGTCAAAATGGTCATAAAAGGCAATATCCATACCGGCAGCAGCCGCTCTCTGTGCATCCAGCGCCTCCGGACTCTTGTCACAGATGGCAACCACCTCGGCGTGGTCTGCCCGTTTGCAGTAGTTAATCATGCTGGTACCGCGGTAGGCACCCAAAACACCAATTCGTACTTTTTTCATGGTTGAAAGTTCCTTTCGTTTTTTTATATTCTCACGGGCGGATGCCCTCAAAAATCATCAGCGTGTCGTCCGTCGGACGTTCTTCCTCCCGGCGTACCGTCCAGACAAAGCGCTTTGCCCGCATCATCCCGGTCGTCAGCCGCACGGGGAGTTTTCTCTCATAATGTCTGTCATACGCAATAAAGTGCGGACGCGACAGTACATTGAGTGCCATGCAGGACAGCAGAAAGTTCAGCGGTGTTCTGCCCTTTTCGCGGAATACATCGGTGTAAAGCTGACCGCGCATCACATCCGGGCGATGCTTTTTGTACCAATTTAACAGCATCGGATTGAACGACTCGACGCAATAGTCACCGGGATAGTCCCGCAGAATCGCATCTGCCGCAGGACACAGTGCCGTGTCGGTGCTCTCACCTTTCAGCTCAATCAACAGCGGTACCCGACCTCCGACGGTCTCCAGCACCTGTGCCAACGTCGGAATCCGCTGCTCTGTCGCCGTACCATCGGCACAAAGCAGATGCAATCGGGACAGCTCGGCGGCAGTCAATGACGTCAGAATGCCGTTATTTCCTGTCATGCGGTCAAGCGTGTAGTCGTGAAACACCATAACCTCGCCGTCACGCGAAAGCTGTACATCCAGCTCGATGCCGTATCCGTACTCTGCCGCAAGACGAAACGCGGCAAGCGAATTTTCCGGAATGTCACCGCCATGCAGTCCGCGGTGCGCGTAATCGGTCAGCAGGGTTTGCGGATACACCCTCGGCTGTCGTGCCGGGCGAAGCAGAACCAGCAGCCAGAACAGCCACAACAACAGCAGAAATCCTGCAATGATCAGAAAAACAGTCATCGCACGCCCCCGTCAGTCATCCACATCGAGGTTTTCGAGCAGTTCCCGCTTGGTCACAGGCTTGGAATCACCGTGCAGCACAAACAGCATCGTCACAAATGCCAGCGCCACAAAAATCGCGGCATACGGAAACAGCGTGCGCATACCGATAAAGTCAAGACAAGCACCGGACAGAATCGGTGTCAGGATCTGCGCACTCATGCTGGCAGTATAGTAATATCCGGTGTATTTGCCGACATCGCCTGCACGGGCAAGCTCAACAACCATCGGATAGCTGTTGACATTGATCGTTGCCCAGCCGATACCGGCAAGCGCAAACAGCGCATTCATGACCCAGACATTGCTGCCGGCCCCCATGAATGCCGCCGCACCGAACGCGATACCGAGCATCAGAACACCTGCAAGAATCGTCTTTTTGCGTCCGACCTTCGAGGCGATGATACCGACGGGAATATACGAAACGATCGCCGCCGCCTGTGCCACAATCAGCGTCAGATTGAAGTCCAGCTGCAAGACGGTACCCGCATAAACAGAATATTTGCTGGTAACAGCGTTATAGCCCATGTACCAGAGCGCAACGGACGCAAGCAGGAAGCACAGGGACCGGAACTCGGGTGCCGAGAGTCCTCCGCCCGATGATGTCTGATCGGCTGTGTCCGTATCCTCCTCTGCCGCTTCTGCTGCCCACTGCGGCTCCCTGACGCGCCAGAGAAATACCGCCAGCGCGGCAAGCATAATCAGCGAAATCGTCATAAAGAAAACGGTATAACTCATCAGTGTGTTGGCAGGCTTGCCTGTGCCGAACACAATGCCCAGCACCAGCACCAGAATACCGCCCGCCGTACCCATCAGATTGATGATCGCATTCGCCTTGGAGCGCAGGGGCTTTGGCGTGACATCCGGCATCAGCGCAACGGCAGGTGAACGGAACGTCGCCATGGCAATCAGCACACCGAGCAAAAGCACGATGAACACCGCAAGCACCACCGGATTTTCGCAGGTTTTCTGCCAGGCGTAAACCTGTCTTGCCTGCGTCAGATGGGTCAGATCGACGCCCTCTCCATGCATCGCATCAAGGAACTGCGCCTCGTCGCCGTAAATGTTTGCAAGGCTGGTTTCATAGGGACCGTTGGGATTGCCGGTCCAGACCTCCCATGTGACACCGGCACGGTACAGTGCAGACAGCGCCGCATCGCGTTCTGCACTGTCCTCAGCTGTCACCGCAGAAATATCGGAGATCGCATCCAGCTGCATCTGGTCGGCAAAGGACAAACCGACAAACAGAATCGCCGCGGCAATGGTACCGACAAGGATGAACGGCGTTCTGCGGCCGCGCTTGCCCCGGTGTCTGTCGGAGATTGCACCGAACAGCGGAAGCATGAATACAGCAAGCACATTGTCCAGCGCCATGATGATGCCGGACCAGAACTGGGACAGACCGAACTTATCGGTCAGAATCTTCGGGATGATACTGTCATACGCCTGCCAGAAGACAAGAATCAGAAAGAACGCAAAGCCGACCAGCAGGGTACGTTTATAATTAAGTTTCATAAAGCGCCTCTTTCCTGTGCGGAATCAGACATACATCGTAAAGAACTTCGGGTCTTCGGAATCGCGGTTTGCCGCAGACGCATAGTCACACATGATATACGTGCAGGACCCCTCATCCGTTGTCAGCGTGACGCGGCAGCCGACCAGCAGTCTGTCATGACGGATGACAGCAGCAGTACAGGACGCACCCTTGCCGTAAACGGTCACACCGGAGAACATTTCCTCCTGTGAGCATCCGTCAGCAGTCGGACCGAGACGCTTAGAGCGCGCGAGCATAACCGGTCCGCGGCGGATGACCGCCATCGGGTGCGGCAGCATAACCGAGCGGTCACACAGACCGCCTGCGGAATCAATCCAGCGCAGGTGGTGGTAATCGGTCTTCGGCAGATCGCAGAAGCCGCCCGAACGCATATAATTGCACGCAACCTCGATGACCTCGGGTGTCATGTCATAGGACATACGAAGAACGGTATCGGCCTTTGTCAGCGTCAGGCAAAGCGTCTCCCCGGCTTTTGCCGAGACGGTTTCCGTATTTTTCAGATCCGTGCGAACGGTGACGGTTTTGCTCCAGGACGGAATCCGCAGATAGAGACGGTCGCCGGGCTTAGCACCGCGGATAACGACAGTATGATTGCCGCGGTTGACGTATCCGGAGCTGATGCGGAAGGAAACGTCGCCGAAGGATACACGTGTAGGCGTATACAGGTTGATGTGATAGCCGTCTTCGTCCTGCGTGATCGCCGCTTCTGCCGCATTGACAAAGCCGCGCGCGGCGTTGTTGACACAGCAATGCTGATACTTCGTTTCGACCTGCGGTTCAGCCGTCCAGTGACGACCTGCGGAACGGACAAAGAACGCGCCGGTCTTGCCGTCCTCATAGACGCCGGCAAGGAAGGCATTGAGGTATGCACGCTCAAAGGCATCCATATATTGATTCTCGCCGGTCAGCAAAAACAGCTCATAGCAAAGACGCATCCAGTGAATGACGTCGCAGATCTCGGTTGCCGCATCGGCATAGGATGCACCGTCTGCAAAGCGTTCACAATAGCCGACACTGCCGAGAATGTTGGATTCGTACTTGTAAAGGATTTCCCAGAATGCCTTGACCGCATCGATGTATCGCTCGCATCCCGTGACGCGGTACAGTTCAATGATACCGTCATAGCAGGACATCATTTCATATGCCTTGGAATACCAGCCACCCTCGGCATCGTACCAGATATACGGCGGCGTATCGGAAAAGGCATTGCGAATCAGATTGGGCCACTCGCCATCCTCGCGGTCAAATTCTTTTGCGATGGACAGGCAGAAGTCAAGATATTCCGCCTTCCCCGTCAGACGGTAGAGCACAAGCATCGGCTTCATAATCGACCCTGCCGCCATCCCGTGCATGACACCTGCATCCTTGACACGGATACCGAGACGCGCGATCTGTGCGACAAGGAAATCCGCCATCCGGACACAGCGGCTCAGAAGATAGGCATCATCGAACAGCTGCGCACATTCGATCAGCGCCCAAAGCGTGTACTTCTGTCCCCAGACATTCCAGTTATAAAAGCACTCCCAGCCGACCTCGCGGACACCGTCGGTCTTGTCGCACGGCAGAATGTTGTCGCTGTCACGGTAGGTCGACAGATAGCCGTCCTCGCGCTGATAGGCAATCAGATCATATGCCGCGCGGCGGATGGCTTCCCGCAGCTCACCGTCGTTTTTCATGCGGCACACACGGCAGGCGGACAGAATCTGCTTGCCCCAGAACTCACCGCGCCACATACCTGCTGCATATTCGTCGTCATACTGCCCGTCAAAGCAGTCCAGTGCTTCGGCGAGAATTTCGTCGATGGCAAATTTGCCGGAAATGCGTTCATGGACAAAGCGGTCAAAGCGTGCGCCGATCTCACCGTCGATATGGATATCGGAAAGCAATGCCGCTGTGTGCTTGTTGGATACGGAATACGGAATTTGGTATTGCATGATGGTTCACCTCATACTGTTTTTTGTTATTATACCATGAAGCGGGGAGCATGTCAAATCCTTTTATGAAATTTGGCTTGACATTTCCGCATTTTCCATGTATACTGATAACAACAAAAACAACAGAAGGAGAAACGTTTATGATTACAAACAACTATCCGATCGGCTTCTGGAACTACACCAAAACCGGCGATCTCACACCGGATGCCGTCCGTGACTGGGCAGAGCTTGGCATGACAATGGCAAACTCCCCGGAGTATTGGGAAGGCTGTGACAAAAACGCGATGCTCGCCATCCTCGATGAATGTCAGAAATACGGCATCCGTGTCATCGTCTGTGACCACCGCGCACGCTGGGGCGGTGCTTCGTCCGATCCTGCGGCATATGAAGCACAGTTCCGTGCGGCATATGAGGACTTCGGTCACCATCCTGCGGTCATCGGCTTCCATGTCGGCGACGAGCCCTGGAGCGAGGAAACCTTTGCCGACTGCATCATGGCACACAAAATCCAGCTCAAGGTGGCACCGGAGCTGACCCCGCACCTCAACTTCCTTCCCTACTGGGACAATCAGGAAGCAGACCTTGTCCGGCGCATCCCCGGCGGTGCGGAAAAGAACCTCCCCGCATCCTTCACCGCGTGGGCGGAGGAAATGGTGCGCCAGTCCGATCTGCGGATTCTCTGTTATGACTGTTATGTACAGATGAATCCGGGCGGTGAGGGCGTTGACCAGTACTTCAAGAATCTGCGCAAGTTCTCCGAGGCGGCAGACGCAACCGGCATCGTTCCGTGGACCACGCTTCTGTCTGTCGGTCATTTCCGTTACCGCTGTCCGAGTGAGGATGATCTGCGCTGGCAGCTCAATACCGCGATTGCTTCCGGCATGAAGGGCATTCTGTGGTTCTTTGTCTACATGCGCAAGCCCACCAGCAACTACCGTCTGGCACCGATTGACGAGTTCGGCGAGCGCACCGAAACCTATACCTGGATGTCGCGCGTCAACCGTCATTTCCAGCATCAGTTCGGCGATTTCTTCATGAAAGTCAAGCACATCGCAACGTATCATGTCGGACACACCTGGGGCGGCTATGAAGCGTTTGTACCGGGTCAAAGTGAACCTGCGATTCTTGACATCACCTGCGACCACGGTCTGGATGCGGTTGCGGGCATCTTTGAGCGGAATGGCGAACGGTATCTGGCACTGGTCAACAACTCCTGGACAGACAGCGGTCTGTTCAAGATTCATGTCAAAAAGGACGGCAGACTGGACCGCATGACCTGGGACGGTGATTTTGTCGCGGTCAAGGCCGCTCACTGGGATGCGTTCTACACGGAAACCGACGACACATGCATCGGCGGTGACTGGCTGGCACCCGGTCAGATGAAGGTTTACCGTATCTGACATATAACTCATTCTCAGCACCTTGACAAATACCCCCGTATATGGTAAAATGGTACAAATCCACGCCATATACGGGGGAATAATTATGCCAAAAAATCATTTATCAGCCATACTGATTCTGCTTGTCCTACTGTGTTCGCTCCTCGTTTCCTGCGGCGAACAACCGCTTGCCGATATTCCGGCAAAAACCCTGTTGACCGAGGTTCTCGCACGCTTTGACAATGACGGCAACGTTGATATCTATCATTCCGACGCCGCCGAAAACGATGATGCTTATCTCGATCCCGGTCTTGCCGGACAAACCTTTTTAGGCGAATACGGTGCGCCGCTTGCCGGGGACGGCAGCATCACCGATTTTGCACATGCCATCCCGAGCGGTCTGTTTGCCTTTGAAATTGACATCTTCAAAACGGCGGATGCTGCGGCCGCAGATGCCGTTGCGCAGATGCTTGGAACCCGCATGGAAATGAAAACCGCACGCCGGACCGAAATTGAACATTACCTCAGCACCGATCCTTCTTCGGCAAACGAGCTGAAGGCGCTTAACGATATGGAAATCTGGCGCATCGGCAATTACGTCATGCTCCTTGCCACGCATGACAACACCGCAGTCAAGAATACCGTCAGAACCCTGCTCGGTGCCAAGGCAGAAACAGATGACATGGAAACTGCCGGTACAACTGCCGCTGTGACATCTGCCGATACGGTCATGGAGCTGACCGACCCTGTCACGCAGGCGGCGGAGGACGGCTTTACAATGACCGTCACCTCGCACAGCGCACCCGACCGCGTGGTACTCGGCGGGAAATGTGCCGTCGGTGCGAAAATCCATGTTGAGGGCGGCATCAAGGATTATGTTTTCGGCACAGACTACAATTCGTGGCTCGTTGAGGTCGAAATCGCACAGAAGGGCGAAAGCCTGCTGAAGATCCGACAGGAGCTGGACGGCAAACTGTCCGTTCCGCTGACCGTTGAGGTTCCCTATGACAAGAGTGTTGACTTCTCTGACCACGGCATTTACGCCGCACTGATGGGTGATCACTTCCAGGGACACTTTGTTCAGCAGCTCGATGACTGGATGGGAACCAATCTGCTCGACGAAGACGGTATCTCCAAAATGACAAGATCCTTAAAGGACAGAGCATCCTTCTGTGAAAAAATCGGCACCAAGCTCGTGTTCATGGTCGTCCCGAACCAGTGTCTGATTTATCCCGAAACCATGCCTGACCGCTATCCTCGCTCAACGGCCGACCACACACTGCTCGACCAGTTCACTGCGGCAGCAAAGGATGCCGGAGCCATCGTGCTTGATTTGTATCCGGTCATGGAAGAGCACAAGAACGACGCATTCAAAATCTACCACAAGACTGACTCACACTGGACAGATTACGGCGCATACTGGGGCTGTCATACACTGATTTCCGAAATCGCAAAGGATTACCCGGATGCCGTACCGATGGTCATCGGCGAGGATATCAGCTTCTATACCAGAGAAGTGGAGGCCGGTGACATGATGACGCACTTTGAGGTCGACAATGCACTGGTTTCCGAAACAGCGACCTTTGCCGAATGGCTGGTCGATTACCCGAACCGCCCGAACATCTATGTCGACAACCGCTGTGAAATCGACAACCATCTGGTTTCCGGCAATCAGGTCATCACCAATCCGAATGCAAAGGATAAGAATCTGCCCTCTGCCATGATTATCCGCGATTCCTTCTCCTTCAATGCATTTGCATACATCAATCAGTGCTTCTCCGAGGTTCACTGGAACTATACCTGGGACTACAAGTTCAAGAAGGTCGATATCAAGCGTGCCGATGTCGATTATCTGATTTACCTCATCTCCGAAAAAAGTCTGGGCAGCATTCTGTACTGATAACAACACCGCCGACACAGGAAATTTCTGTATCGGCGGTTCTTTTTCTCTTTATAAATTTTCTGCCATCCGCAGTGCCATAAACAGCGCGTGCGAGGAAGCACGGCGGCGGACAAACTCTCTGGCTTCGGTCTGGACACGCCGTCCGGGCGGAAGCTCCAGCCGTTCCGCTGTCACATGCACCCCGTCGGTGCAGGCAATATAAACCGTTCCTGCGGCAACCGTAATCTCCTCACCGTCCTGTGTGACCTGTGCATCGGAGGTTCCGGCGACACCGGTGATGCCGATACCGATATCCGCACCGACCGCAAGCCGGCATCCGCGTGCCATTTCCACAGCAACCTCCGCGGAATACACAGAGTATTTTTGCAATGTTTCAGCCTTCACACCGACCATTGCCATTTTGGTTTTCTCGGAATAGGTGACATAAGCACCGGACAGAACCTCGGATGCACCGGAAATATCGGTAATCCGCTTGGCGACATACCCGCCGGTACACGATTCCGCAGCCGATACCGTCAGATGCTTTCGGCGCAGCAGCATAACCAGCGCTTCCTGTAGAGAATCGCAGTCCATGCCCCAGATATAGTCGTTCATCGTTCCCGGCTTGTACGGCTCGCAGGAGACATCCCGGATGCGTGCGGCAACCGCATGGCACAGCGCACGGCATTCCTCCTCCGTCTTCCCTCTTGCGGTCAGACGCAGGCGAACCTCTCCCTCTCCGCAGTACGGCGCGACGGTCGGATTCTGTCCATGTTCCATATAGTCGCGCAGGATATGCCCGACAGCGGCTTCTCCGATGCCGTACATGCCGATGTTCATCGAATAGAACATCTCCTCGGTCTGTGCGGCGAGATACGGTCGGACGCGCTCGGAAAACAGCGGTTCCAGCTCTCTGGGCGGACCGGGCAGTAGGATCATCGTCTTCTCGCCCGCCTGACAGACAGCGGTCATCGCAAAGCCGGGTGCGGTTCCGTAGTCATTGTCAAACACAAACGCATCGGCAGGCAGCATCGCCTGCTTTTTCTGGTTTTCCGTTTCCGGCAGATTGCGTTTTGCTAAAATGGCACGGATTCTGGCATAGGATGGCTCGTGCAGAACCAGCGTCTTGCCCATCACGGCGGCGGCAGTTTCCTTGGTCAGGTCGTCTGCCGTCGGACCGAGACCGCCGGTCAGAAAAATCAGATCTGAGCGCGACAGTGCCAGCTCCAGCGAAGCCCGCAGACGTGCGGGATTGTCGCCGACCACGGACTGATGATAGCACGGAATCCCAAGCGCGGCAAGCTCACGCGCCAGAAAAGCGGCGTCGGTGTTGATGATGTCACCGAGCAGAAGCTCCGTGCCGACGGAAATGATTTCGGATGCAGTATATTTCATCGTGATCCTCCTATTTTGCTGTATAATCGGTATCGAGCTTGATGACTGTGCGGAACCGCGGATCCAGTGCAGTCACACGGCGGCGGATCTCCTCCACCGCGCGGACACTGTCCTCGGCGGTCAGCGAAAACGGCACCAGCAGATCAAAAATCAGATTGATGCGGTTCTCACCGTCGGTGATGCGGAAATCATGCATCGACAGCGACGGGTGTACTTCGTTAATAATTTCATTGACTGCGTGCCGCAGACCGTCGACATAGTCATTGCCCACGGTGACAGGGTCGGTGTGAATGACGGCGGTGATGCCAAGCTCGTTGTAAATCCGCACCTCCAGTGCATCCACCACCTCATGTGCATGGCGAATATCCGCAGTATCCGGAATTTCAGCATGAACAGACGCAAATTTCCGTCCGGGCCCGTAGTCATGCACCAGCAGATCGTGATAGCCGATGATGCCGTCACCGGACATCAGAATTTCGGCAAGAGCATCGGTGGTTTCCCGGTCGGCAGGTGTTCCGAGCAGTAAATCCACCGTTTCATGGGCAATACTCCAGCCGCAGCGCAGAATCATCAGCGAAACAAGGATACCCATGATGGCATCCAGCGGGATCGGAAGCGGAAGAAGCATCCCGAGCACCGCCGATACAATGACGACAGAGGAGGACAGCGCATCGCCGAGGCTGTCAGCAGCGGCGGCACGAAGTACTGCGGCATCGGTCAGCGCGGCAATATAGCGGTTGTACGACCACATCCACAGCTTCACGAGCACCGATGCCCCGAGCAGACACAGCGAAATGACAGAAAACTGCGGTGCTGCCTGTGTAAACAGACCGGAAAACGACGAGCGCAGAAGCTCAATGCCGACAAACAGAATCAGGAACGACACAATCAGCGACGCGACATATTCCAGCCGTCCATGCCCCCACGGATGCTCGGCATCCGGCTTCTGACCGGCAAGACGCGCACTGATGGCGGCAACCAGAGAGGAGCCGGCATCGGACAGATTGTTGAACGCATCCGAGGTAATGGCGACAGAGTGGGACAGCATTCCGATCACCAGTTTCAGCGCAAATAGAAACAGATTGCAGAGAATGCCGAGAATGCCCGCAAAAAAAGTCAGTCGGGTCCGCATTTCCGGCGTGTCGGCGGTTGTTTTGCTGTAAACAAAACGTGATAAAAGAAAACGGATCATGAAAGGTTCCTTTCCAAGCCAAGATACAGTGCAAACAGAACACCCCGCCGCGTTTGCCGCAGCAGGGCGATTGGGTTCTGATCAGATCGTAAAGGTATCGATGGAAACGGTGGTCTGCTCACCTGTTTCCATGTTCTTCAGCTGTGCCTCGCCTGCGGCAAGCTCATTGTCACCGAGAATCAGCGTATAGCGTGCGCCGATCTTGTCGGCATACTTCATCTGCGCCTTCAGCGAGCGTCCGACGATATCGGATTCCGCCCATTTCCCCTCAGCACGGAAGCGTGTGATGATAGAGAACGCCTTCAGTGCGGCTTCATTGCCCATGGATGCGACATACAGAAGCGGCTTTTCGGTGTTTTCGATGATGACACCGGATTTTTCCATCGCATCGATGAGACGGTTGATGCCCGCCGCGAAACCGATACCGGACAGTGCGGGACCGCCAAGCTCCTTGACCAGACCGTCATAACGGCCGCCGCCGCAGATGGTGGACTGTGCAGCGCCTGTGATGGGTGCGATGAATTCAAAGACTGTCTTTGTGTAGTAGTCAAGTCCGCGGACAACACGGGAATCGACGACATACGGGATTTTCAGAGAATCCAGAGCCTTGGTCAGCGTTTCCATGTGATCGGCACAGCCTTCGCACAGATGATCGACAGTCCGCGGTGCGCCGTCGGCAATTTTCGAGCAGATCGGCGATTTGCAGTCGAGGATACGGAGCGGATTCTTCTCCAGACGTTCGCGGCAGGTGTCACACAGCTCCTCTTTGTGACCGTAGAAATACTCCTTCAGAGCCGCGTGGTACTTCGGGCGGCATTCGGGACAGCCGATGGAGTTGATGTGCAGATTGACGCCTTTAATGCCGAGCGTTTCGATAACTTCATGCGCCAGCGCGATAACATTGGCATCAGCCAGTGCCGTATCGGCACCGAACATTTCGACACCGTACTGGAAAAATTCACGGAAACGTCCTGCCTGCGGCTTCTCATAACGGAAGCAGTTGATGATATAGCAGAGCTTGAGCGGCATCGCATCGGAGCACTTGCCGTTTTCGATGATGGAACGGACGATACATGCCGTACCCTCAGGACGGAGCGCATAGCGTGCCTCCCCATTGCCCTTGGATTCGAGCGCGTACATTTCCTTCTGCACAACGTCGGTGGTATCGCCGACACCGCGCTGGAACAGGTCGATATTTTCAAAGGTCGGGAAACGGATTTCGCCAAAGCCGTATTTTGCGGAGATTTCTCTCGCTGTTTTTTCGATATACTGCCATGCCGCGACCTTATCGGGCAGAATGTCCATTGTGCCGCGGGGCTTCTGAATGTTGGTTGCCATGGGTGGATTCTCCTTTATGTTAATTTCATCATGCGGATATCGCGTCCGGTAAATTGCAGATTCTGATACTGTCCGAGCAGACGGGACAGTACGCGCTGGGAATACCGCTTTTCGATTTCCGGATGCGTAAGATTGGTGCTGATGATGCAGGATTTGCCCGTATTGTAGCGGGTGTTGATGAGGTTATACAGACACGATGCTGTGAACTGGTTGGACAGCTCCGCACCGAGATCATCGATAATCAGCAGATCGCAGGAAAAATAGCGATCGGTTTTGCGCTCCTCCACGCCGGTATTGTAGGCGCGGTTGAACTTTTCGTCCTCAAAGTCGGCAAACAGATTCTGCGCCGTTTCGTAAAGCACGTCAAAGCCGCGGTCGATCAGGCTTTTGGCAATCGCAGAGGACAGATGCGTCTTCCCAAGTCCCGTCTGCCCGAAGAACAGCAGATTCTGCGGTTTTTCGTCGGAAAACAGCTCGACATACCGGCGAACTGTCTCATACACCTGCTCCATCCGTTTCCGGTCAGCAGGCTCCGTATAATATTGCAGAGAGAAATTGTCGAAGGTCTGACGCTCCAGCAGCGGACCGATGCCGGAGGATTCATAACCTGCCAGAACCAGCGCGCGCCGCATACAGGTACACAGCCGCTCACCGTTGTCGACAAAGCCGGTATCCAGGCATTTCCCGCACTCGTACCGCAGATCCAAATAATCCGCAGGATAGCCGATCAGCGTCAGAAGCTCAGCACGCTGGGACAGAAGCTCGTCGTTTTCACGGCGCAGTGCGGCAATCCGCTCATCCAGTCCGTCACGCCCCGCCATTGCCGCCGCGAAAATCCGCAGTCCCGTCTGAGACAGTGCCGCGTTGATCTGTGCAAGCTCCGGATGACCTGCCTCCGCTTCCCGCATCCGTGCGCGCTGTGCTTCCCCTGCCGCCAGATGCTTTGCGGTGAATTCCTGCTTGATGCGTTTATAATTTTCCCGGTTGAACACAGTGGGGATGCCTCCTTTCCGCAAAATCAGTTCAGACAATTACAAAAATCAGTTTGTATCCTCAAAACTGCGATTCATCGCAAGCTCAAGGAAGGTATCAATGTCATAGCTTGCCGCCTGAGGAGACTGCGTCGGTCTGTCATTCGGTGCGGCAGCATTCTTTGTACCGTTTTTTTTCTTTTCAAATTCCGCCTCTGCCGCATCGACCGCTTCCGTTGTACGGATACCGTTTTCATTCCAGCCGGAGAGAATTTTGTTGATATACGACATGCGCGGCACCTCAATGTTCTTCACCGTGATCTCATAGGCACGAGTGATGACCTCCATCGGCATCGCATACGTCGTTGACCATGTTTCGATGTATTCCTTTTCCTTTGCCGTCAGCGCACGCTCGCCCAGACCCAGCAGCCGGCGAATCTGGAATTCAAAATCACGGAAGCGTTCCCGCGCAGCAATGTGTGCCTCCAGCGCCTCGACCGTCCGTACACCGTCGTCATACAGCCCCAGTCCCGTACGGACCACATAGGACACCGCTGTCTTGCCAAGCATATTCTTACAGTACATGAACAATAGCAGCAGATATTCACAGTCCAGCGCATAGGAGTCATACAGCGCAACCAGCTGGCGCGTTTCATGCTCGGAAAACAGCTTTCCCGCAATCCGTGCGCACTCGTCGATGGTATCGCGCAGACCGTCCGTCTCGGACAATATCCGCGAATATTCTTCGGTCGGATACGACGGCAGCGCGGCACGCGGCGATTTCTTTTCCGTCGGTGCGGCAGCCCCGGCATCCGTTGGGTTCTCCGCTTCTGCGGCAGGACACTCCGTCACAGCAGCAGGCGCCGGTATCTGTGCCGTCGTCTCCGTCTCTGACAGCACACCGCACCCGATCCAGTATGCAATGGCGTTTTTGACCAGTTCTGCGGGCAGACGGCACTGTGCGGCGGCCGTCTGATACAGCGTATCCGCGTCCGCAAGCAGCGACGGGTTGGCACAGACGGCGATCAGCACATGCAGATATGAGGCATCCGGCGGCAAATGCGCCGGAAACACCGATCCCGGCAGTACAATGACGCCCGTGCCGTACTCAAGATTCAGTTTCATGTTTCGTTTAACTGTTCGTTGTTGTTGATTTCATACATCAGACGCATCAGCGAGTCGCCCATGTGGACATTTTCGACCATGATGCCGTGTACCTTCAGATCAAGCTCTGTGCTGGTGAAATTCCACAGACCGCGGATGCCGATGTTGGCAAGCGTCTGCGCCGTTTCCTGCGCATATTCCTTCGGTACCGTGAGAATCGCAATGTCGATCGGATGTGCCTCGGCAAAGGCCGGCAGCTGCGCCATATCCATGACCGTATAATCGGCGATTTTCTGTCCGATAATCGCAGGTGCGACATCAAAAATACCGATGAGCTTCATGTTGCGGTGTTCAAACATGTTGGAGCCGGCGATGGCGTGACCGAGGTTGCCCGCACCGATGATGACCGCATTGAAGCCGGAGGAAACCCCCAGAATGTCGCTGATCTTGCCGTACAGATATTTGACGTTATAGCCGTAGCCCTGCTGACCGAAACCGCCGAAGCAGTTCAGATCCTGACGGATCTGGGATGCGGTGACATTCATCATCTCCGAAAGCTCCGAGGAGGAGATACGGAGAATGTCGTGACGCAGAAGCTCGCGCAGATAACGGAAATACCGCGGCAGACGCTTGATGACAGCGGGAGAAACCGCGGAATAGTCATTTCCGCGCTTGTAGGTACGGGAAGCACGGCGGCCGGAGGAATCCCCCGCCTGCTTTCCGTCTTCCGTGGCTTGTTTTCGTTCCTTTGCGGATTCAGAATTTGACAAATTCGTTACCCTCTTTACTTATTTTTTGATGTTTTCCATGACATATTCGGTGAACGCATCGCAGGTTGCACCGGTATCACGACCGGTCATCTTCAGTGCCGCATCCTCGAACATACAGAAGTCAAGTGCCGCCTCGAGTGCATCCGCTTCACGCTGATAGCCGATGTGGGACAGCAGCAGAACCGATGCGCGCAGCATGGAGCAGGGATCGGCGTAAATGTCACGGCCTTCGGTGACCATTCTCGGTGCGGAACCGTGGATGGCTTCAAACATGGCATACCGCTTACCGATATTGGCAGAGCCTGCCGTACCGACACCGCCCTGGAATTCAGCCGCTTCGTCGGTGATGATATCGCCGTAGAGGTTCGGGAGAACGAAGACCTTGAAGTCCGTGCGGCGCTTCTCGTCGACGAGCTTGGCAGTCATGATATCGATGAACCACTCGGTGGTACGGATTTCGGGATATTCCTTCGCCATTTCCTCGCAGATGCGCAGGAACTTGCCGTCGGTGGTTTTGATGATATTCGCCTTGGTGACGATGGAAACGTGATCCTTCTTGTTTTTGCGTGCGTATTCGTAAGCCAGACGTGCAATGCGCTCAGTGCCTTCGGTCGTCGTGATGCAGAAGTCACACGCCACCTCATCCGTGACGTTGATGCCCTGTGAACCGACCGCGTAAGAGCCTTCGGTATTTTCACGGAAGAATGTCCAGTCGATGCCCTTTTCCGGCACCTTGACCGGGCGGACATTGGCAAACAGATCGAGCTTCTTGCGCATCATGACGTTCGCAGATTCGATGTTCGGCCACGGATCGCCGGCACGGGGTGTGGTGGTCGGACCCTTGAGGATAACATGGCACTTGTAAAGTTCCTCCATGACATCGTCCGGAATCGCCTGATTGTGTGCCGCACGGTTTTCGATGGTCAAACCCTCGATGTCGCGGAATTCAACCTTGCCTGCCGCAACCTCATCTGCCAGCAGATATTCCAGAACCCGTCTTGCCGATGCGGTGATACGCGGACCGATGCCGTCGCCGCCGCAGACGCCGATGATGATCTTATCCAGTGCTGCGTAGTCGATAAACTCCTTGGAGGCACAGATTTTTTCATTGCGTTCCAGCTGACCGCGCAGCATTTCTTCAAATTTAGCAACGGCAGCCTTGATGTTTTCGTCGTAATTTCTGTTCATGATGGTAATTCTCCTGTATGGGTAAATTGTTGATAATCAAGAAAAGCGCATGTGGAAAAGTCGGTGTTTTCCACAAAGTTCACAGACTTTTCCACAGGGTTTCCCAGTGAAAAAGCAGCGATATCTGCGCATGTTTTCCGGGTTTTCCACACCGGCGGCTGGTTTTCCACAGATTTCTAAACAGACTGTGGAAAATATTGTTTACAGTGTCGCACGAGCATTCAGCGTGGTATCGCCGCGGACACCTGCGCTGTATTCAAAATACGCCTGTGCCGCGATCATCGCACCGTTGTCGCCGCACAGCTTCTTTTCCGGCAGATAAAGCCGGATGTTGGTATGCTTTGCGCAGTATTGCTCAAGGGCAGTGCGGATATGGGAATTGGCGGCAACACCGCCGGCGATCACGAGCTTTGTCTCGCCGGTACGGCGCAGTGCGGCGTCGAGTTTTTTGACAACCGAGGACACCACCGCTTGTGTAAACGATGCGGCGACATCGGCACGGTTGTACGGCAGATCCTTCTGTGCCAGCGTATTGAGATGATTGATCACCGCCGTTTTCAGCCCGGAGAACGAGAAATCCAGTGTCTCGTCGGCAATGGCGGCAGACGGCAGCTTCAGATACGATGCGTCGCCTTCATAAGCAATGCGATCCATTTCGGCACCGCCCGGGTACGGCATTCCCATCACGCGCGCAACCTTGTCAAACGCCTCGCCGATGGCATCGTCGCGGGTACGGCCGATTGTCTCAAATTCGGTATAGGATTTCACATGCACAATCGAAGTATGTCCGCCGGACGCAACAAGCGCTAAAAACGGAGGCTTCAGTTCGGGATGCGTAAAGTAGTTCGCCGCAATGTGACCCCAGATATGACAGACGGGAACCAGCGGGATGTTGTTGGCAAACGCAAGCGACTTTGCGAAGTTGACGCCAACCAGAAGCGCGCCGATCAGACCGGGATATGCGGTCACGCCGACAGCGCCGAGATCGGAGACGGAGATTCCCGCCTCCTGCAGGGCTTCATAGGTCAGCGATGACACCGCTTCGGCATGAGCGCGGCTGGCAATTTCGGGAACCACGCCGCCATACACCGTGTGCAGCGGAATCTGCGATGCGATGCGGTTGGATAAGATCGTCAGCTGCGGAACACCGCACGCGTCCGTCTCCGCACGGATGACAGAGGAGGAGGTTTCGTCGCAGGAAGATTCAATGGCTAAAATATACATAGTCTTTGTTTTCTTTTCGTTTATGGACGGGAAAGCGTCATCAGAACAGCGTTTTCCGTCGGATTTTTATAGTAATTTTTCCGGATGCCGTCAACGGCAAATCCGAATTTTTCGTACAGCGCGATTGCCGGTGCGTTGGACACACGAACCTCCAGATGCACCGCCTGCACCCCATGTTCGTCGGCACAGACACACAGCGCCGAAAGAATGGCTGCTGCGGCACCGCGTCGTCTGTAGTCCGGATGCGTGGCAATGTTGGTGATATCCGCATCATCGCCGAGCAGATAAACGCCTCCATACGCGATAACCGTACCGTCCAGTTCTGCACAGAACAGCTTTGCATACGGGGACTCAAGTGTCTCGCGCAATGCCCCCTCGCTCCACGGAGCGGAAAAACACAGCTGCTCCAGCGCCGCAAGCGCGGAAATGTCGTCCTCGCCTGCCGCCCGGACCGTCACGGCATCAGTCCGCATAACCGATGACGTCCTTGAAGCGGGCAACCAGCTCTGCCGGGGTCATCTTCCGACCGGAAATCGCTTCGCTAAGTTCAAACAGGTACGGTCCTTCGTAGCCGGCATCTTCCATCAGCGTATAGAATTCTCTCCAGTCGATCTTGCCGTCACCGGGGACCCAGTGGCGTTCGTCAACAAAATCGTAGTCGGACAGGTGCGTCGTGATGATGCGGCTGCCGGCATTCCGGATGAAATCCGCATGGGATTCTTTGAGAAGATGATTGACGTCAAAGTTGATGAAGGAAACCTCGCCGTCGGTAAAGTCCATACATTCTTTGGAGCAGTTGCCCATGCAGGTACGCGGCAGCACCTCCACGGTGATCTTCATGCCGCGCGCCGCCGCATAATCGCCGAGCATCTTATAAAGATACTTGCCGCGTGCCATGCGTGCTTCGCGCTGATCCTGCGGGAACGGCTCGGTCGATGCATGGGTCGTGATGACCTTTGCCCCCCAGCGTGCGCCGGCATCAATCAGCGTCTGATAGCGGTATTCAATGTCCGCAAAATGGTCGGGATCGGGATCAGTCAGATCAAACGGCCGTCCAAACGGAATGTGAATCGACCAGATATTGAGTCCTGCTGCTTTCAGATCGGCCGCCAGCGGATCGCCTTTTTCGAGATATTCCTCGAGCGGGCAGTTCATCGAAATTTCGATATCGGTAATACCGGCTTCCTTGACGGACTTCCATTCATCGGACGTCTTTGCCTTGAAATAGCATGTAGATAAACCGAGTCTTAGCACCGTGATATCCTCCTTTTCCGGTTACAGTCATTTATTCTTCTGCCGAAAACGAATCAATACGGAAGGAAAGTCCCTTCTTTTCCGCGTATTCGGTCACGGCTTTGATAATACGGTCTTTGTTCTGGTTGACGAGCATCACTGCCAGCTCGTTTTTGGTATCCTGCGGCAGAAAATCGATCATACCGGCGGCAATGGACGGCGGCATCTGCGCAATCTTGGCAAGCATCTGCGCAGCGGTGCTGTCGCTTTGCGCGAGCTTTCCCTGCAATAACGGCAGAGCAAACTCTACCAGTGCGCCGTAATCGATATCTGTCAGCTCAAGGGTAAGTTTCATAGATTGTTTCCTTTACTGTACGTCATCAAACCCGATTTCGATGCCATCGTCACCGGGTGTGACCTCATAGATTCCCTCAGTCGGGAGTGTATCCTCAGTATCGTCATAGATCCAGCCATAGAACAGCTCATACGGAACCTCGACACAGCGCTTGGTGCCGCGGTCATACAGGAAGTAGTCACCCTCCTCGCCGTCACCGCGCATAATGAACAGCACACTGTAATACAGCCCTTCATAGTCGGCGGAATGGAACTTCAGATGGTAGGTAGTCTGTCCGTCCTCAGGCAGATCGACAACCGCGCCCTGCGTGAGCTGATTGACAGCTTCCGTCACAACTTCTGCATCATCGATGGTCGACAGGCAGACCGTTGTTGCAGATGACGTGCAGACAAAAATCTCGTCACAGTTCATATCGGCAAATTCCGGAAGCGGCTTATCGGCTGCATAGAGCAGACCGCCGACACCGGAAAATTCCTCGGTAAGCAGCGCCTTCGGGTCCCAGCCCTTGACGGTATAGAGAATGACATCCTCCCAGTCGGCATACGGTTCCGTGATGGTCGCCGGTTCGTAGGAAATCGACGCAAAGCGGTAGTCCAGTCCCAGACTGTCCTCGACCAGAGCATCGCGCGCTGCATCGTAGGTCAAATGGACATCGACCCGGATCTTTTCCTCACATGCGGTCATGGATACGGCTGCGGCGCAGAGAAGCAGTGCCGCGCCGAGTGTGCGTTTGAGCAGTTTTTTCATGAATAGGGGTACTCCTGTGTAAAAAATCAATAACCGAAGGTGCCTTCCAGGCTGTCGTCGTTTTCAATCCAGTCGGAGACGGAAATTGTACGGTATTCTGTTTTGGTATCGCGGATGACCACCGTTTCAATGCCGGCATTGATGACGGTACGCTTGCACATCGCACAGGAGCAGGTTCCGGAAACAATGGATCCGTCCTTCGGATCGGTACATGCCATGTACAGCGTTGCGCCGAGCATCTGATCGCGGGGGGCAGCGATGATGGCGTTGGCCTCGGCATGGATGGCACGGCAAAGCTCATACCGTTCTCCGCGCGGAATTGCTAACTTTTCGCGGATACAGGTTCCCAGATCGACGCAGTTTTTCCGTCCGCGGGGGGCACCGTTGTAGCCGGTGGCAACGATGACGTCGTTCTTGACGATGATTGCACCGTAGTGCTTGCGCAGACAGGTAGAACGCTCGGATACGGTTTCGGCGATGTCGAGGTAGTAATTGGTTTTGGATACACGCTCGGGCATAATAGAATCCTCCTATGATGATAAAAATGGCGGATTGTTAAAAAACGGCGATGTGGAATTGTGGGTACAGAGATACCATTTTATTATATAATTATACATCATTTCCGGCTGAAAATCAAGGGATAACGGACAATTTTATGTGAGCGGAGTATGAATTTTCACGAAACCAAAACGGAGCACCGCAGTACTCCGTTCAGGGGGAACCCAATATATGGAATATGGTTTATTCGTTCAGATAAATCCAAACGCGCGAATCAATAATTTTCGTTGTTTCCTCAAGGGAGCGAGCATTACCTTCCCAGAAGGATGCTTCTTCCTCGATGATCGATTTTACAACAGCATCCGTTGAGGCATGAATACTGCAATTATTTAGAAAATCATATAGTTGATTCGATTCTGCATCCGTCATTTCGTAGACAGTATACATATCCTCCGTATATTCCGCATCCCCAAATGACGGATCATATTCCGCTGATGCACCTGCCGGAGTCAGATTGACAAACCCGGGATGATTCCGTGCAGAAACGGTTTTTACCGTGGTGTTGGAAAAATACGTGTATCGGTACTGCCCAATCGCTTTTTTCAATCCGGAAGATGTCACCGGAAGCGCATCGGTCAACAGATCGGGATCAACCTGCTTGTCATCCGACAAAAGATAATTCAACAGCAGTGCACATCCGTCCGGCACATCCGTATCATAAAAGACCGAGGTTGACCAAAGCGCTGACATACGTGCTCCGCCAACCCCCATTGAGGGATACCCGCAGAGAGAAAACGGCGTATCACCGAACAGAAGTCGGATGATGCTGTATACATCCAATGTCCTGAAATTGACCGAAAGGAATTTCATATCTCCCGATGCAAGTGCCGTGCCAACCGTTCCGTTGCGTGTCCAATAGGTATCCTGTGCCCCGAACCATCCATCCGATGTCAGCATGGAACCGTAGGAAATCCCGCCTGCGCGCTGGTCGGTATAATCATCTTCACCCATGCGTATCGGATACAGATACCGCAGAACATTCCGGAAGCCGTCACTGTCGTAATTCGCGGTCTTCGTGTTCATATCCAGAAAATCCATAAGCGCATTTTCATACAGACTTCGATTGATATCGTCTGTCAGAACCTGTCCCTCCTGCAAGGATTCGAGTGCCCGGAAGAATGCTTCATAAGTCAGACCTCCGTCTGAAATTTCACTGGAAGCAGCAAAAGTGTCCAGCTGCATCATCAGCGGCACCTGATACAATTTCTCTTGATATCCGAGCGCATTATCAACACTTTCAAGCAAGGGCTGATCCAGCATGGTATACAGATCAAGAAAAATTCCCTTGTCGTAATGCGGCATTGTAATCTGCGGGTCAAAAGCATTGATCAGCAGATCGGGATGATCGCCGTACAACAGCATTTCATCGAGATAGCGGGCACAGGCCTCATTGACTGTATAAATGTCATCGTAGATCGGATCGGCAAATGTCAGTTCGGCATGATATTCCGGATACAGGCGGTTAAATTCGGAGATTGCATTGGTCAGCCATCGTTTTCCGTCACCTGCTGTGCTAAGTGAGGTAATCCGTATGGTCTGTGCCGGAGTATCATCCAAAACACGTGTCATCCGATACAGGGTCAAACTGTTTTTGTTGAAATCCCGATCGAGCAGGTAGATGGCATTCTGATTGATGATCCGAAAGATTTTATCTTCGTTCACCAGATACCGGCATCCGCTGTCTATATAATTCAGAACAGGATCCAGACGTCCCTCATCCCGATAATGAAAAATACCGTTCTGATCGATTAAGTACAGTTCCCCGTCTGCGCCATATCGGATGATCCCGATCCCGTATTCATCCGGCACTCGGAGCGGCGCATCTTTGATTTCACCGGTTGTCAGTTGTACACGCCGTCTTCCTGCCGCAACATCGCCGACAGAAAACCATTCATTGTCAAGAACTCCGTAGAGATGCACATCCCGACTGATACCGCAGACGCGCTCGTTCAGGCGTTCATCAAAGCATCGCAGATATCCGTCCTGGACTCCCGCAAAAATATATACCTTATGATCGCCGTATTGTGTGGTTTTCTCAAATACCGACAGATCCGGGAATTCCAAATGATTACCGATATAAAGCGATTTTGTCACGGTACCGTCCTGTTCCATGATTGCAAGATACCGATCTCTTTTAGAAAATTGGTCCCTTTCGGTATCCTCGTACCCGATGACAAAACGACCGTCCTCCAGTTGATCCCACATTATAATTTCTGTGTCAGACATTCGCGGCAGGGGCACGGTCAATGGTGTACCTGTCAGCTTCCCTTCGGCATCCAGCCCGTAATAATACGCGTACGCCTGTATCCCGTCCGGAATCACGGCAGATTTGATGTACACCGTATCTCCGATGATACGCGATGAAGAAAGGTCGAACTTCAGCCCGTCAGCAGCATACCGCGCCGTGATGTCAATGGCTTCATATTCAGTGCGCATACGGACGGCAGTCAATTCAGAGGCTTCCGTTTCCAAAACGGTCTCACCGATATTTTCTGTATCGGATATGACTTCTCCGGCGGCAATGTCTGTTGTGTGAGATGATGTCTGCTGATCGGCTTGCGACTGCATTCCGCTTTGGTCACATGCGGTCAGAAGAAACATAAATATCGCAAGCAGGAGTGCAATATACCGTATTACATCAAATTTTGTGCGCATGAATGAACTCCTTTTCGGTTGGAAGACTGTGTATGATAGGAAACGCAGAAATGCAGTCCTCAAAGCAAAAACTGCATTTCTGCATTGACATATAATCCTTATCCGGTGTATCCGCATTTCGGACAATTGCAGTGAAGCCCCATAGGAGCAATGGTTTCTCCAATTACCGCCGCCCCAACCATCAACGCCATCGGCGTAATCCTCCGTTTTTCTTTGTTGTCACTATTATATCACATATCTTTCCAAAAAAACAACACATTTCCGTTGATTAAATAACATCAAAACTACTTTCGTCGGTATATACAAAAACAACGTATGACATTTGTGCAGAAGACCCAAAGAACAATGCCGCAGAACACACCGAAATGTATTCTGCGGCAAAGAACCGATATATAGAAATCAAATCACCTTACCTGCGCCGATGCCTCTGACGCGGAGCACAATGCACGCGCCCTCGCCGAACGCACCGTCCATCAGTGCGCGATAGCCTTCGACATCTTCGTTTCTGACATATGCCTGCGTCGTACCGGCAAATCCGCCGCCATGGACACGCCATGCGCCGCCCTTATCGGCAAGATAATACTGTGCCAGCGCCAGTGCCAGAGACAGACCCTGCTCAGAGACGTTCTTTGTGGTATAGACGTTCTGCAGATACTCAAAGGAGGAGTTGCCGGATGCAAGAACGCCGTCGAAGAATGCTTCAAGGTCGCCGCGGCGGAGTGCTTCGGTCTGCGCCTTGACGCGCTTGTTTTCGTTGATGAAGTGGAATGCACGCAGAATCGCGCGGTCGCCGTGTTCTTCACGCAGAGCCGGGATTGCCGCGATCAGGTCTTCCAGCGCAACCTCACGCAGAACGGGCTTGCCGAAGTGCGATGCTGCCGCCTTCATCTCCGCCGGAACAGATGCATAATCTTCGTTGAGGTCGGCATGGTTGCCGCCGGTGGAAACAATGCAGAGGCTGTAGCCGTGGGAGGTCAGGTCAAAGTCCATCTTTTCGATGACGGGCTTGGTCGGGTCCGCAAAGTCAATCGCAACGAAGCCGCCGACCGCACAGGCAACCTGGTCCATCAGACCGCAGGGCTTGCCGAAGTACTTGTTTTCCGCAAACTGGGAAATCTTTGCGATTTCCGCGTTGTCAATTGCGCCGTCGTTGAAGAAGTAGTTGAGGATATTGCCGACCATATCTTCAAACGCGGCGGAGGAGGAAAGCCCCGAGCCCTTCAGAACGGAGGAGGTGGTATAAGCGTTGTAGCCGCCGATGGCAAAGCCGTTGTTGGAAAAGCCCTTGCAGACACCGGAGATGATCGCGCCGGAGGTGAAGAATTTTGCTTCGTCGATGGTTTCATCGGTAATGTCGATGACGTCTTCCGGGAAGCCCTCGCTCTTGATGCGGATGATGTTTTCACCGTTCTTTGCGGCAACCGCGATGATATCGAGGTTGATGGAAGCCGCGATGACACAGCCGTGGTTGTGGTCGGTATGGTTGCCGGAAATTTCGGAACGACCGGCGACGGTAAAGACATTGACTTCTTCCGCCTCACCGTAGTTGGCAATATATTCGCTGACAGCCTTTGCATAGCGTGCGCGCTGCATCGAAAGCTGATCTGCGCCGTAAAGGGAGGAAAGAACGGTATCGAAATTGCCGTTTTCAATGCCGGCAAGCAGTGTTTTGGTATTCATAAGAAATGCTCCTTTCGATCTTTTCAAATATCAGAGTGCGGACTTGATCAGGGCGTTGATCTTTGCGCGGGTTTCATGCATCCATGCGATGCCGTGCGGGTAACGGGAGAAGGTGATCTTCTGATCCTCGGGCAGATCGCCTTCGATGGCATTCATGACAGCGTCGCGGCCGACCAGCGTTTCTGCCAGCTGCATTGCGCGCTGATCCTGCAATGCGTCGTAGAACGCGCAGATACGGATGGAGTCGAGCGCTTCGCCGTTTTCGCCGGGATAGACGGAATAGCAGTCCCCTGCCGGCGTGAAGTAGTCGCCGTCGGAGATTTCATAGGGATTGATCGGATAGACGGAGCCCTGGTTGAAGTAGAAGTTGTAGCCCCACTGCAAAAAACCGACGATGTTGTACTTATAGAACTGGTAGCCGATCGCACGGGTACGGTCCAGCGGCATCGCAAAGAAGCGGTTGGAAACGTCCTTGTGCTGACCGCAGCAGTAGTATGTCCACAGATTCGGAACATTGTTGGCAATGAACGGCTCGATGGAATTGTTGGAGGGAATCGGCGTTTCCAGTGCGCCGGATTCGTAGAACTCGTAGTGAGACAGCGCATCCATGATGATATAGCCGTCAAGCAGATCGCGGACGACATCCTTTGCCGCGATATAGGATTCCAGCTGTGCGTCGTTGGGTTCGTCGGAGATGTGGAAGTAGCAGTTGTGATCCTTGCCAAGACCCTTCATGAAGTCAAGGAATTCGGAGACAAACTGACGCAGGAATGTGGAATATTCGGGACCGGTTGCGCAGGTTTCCCAGCCGAAGATGCGCTTGTATTCGCCGTCGACGGTCGCCATGACCTTCGGTGCGTGAGCGGCGCCCCACTGGGTGAAGAAGTGCGCGATTTCAAAGTTTTCGATACCGCACTTGTTGGCGAGGCTGACCCAGCGGCCGAGCTTGTCAAAGCCGAAGGAATACTTGCCGTCGGTCACGGTCACGTCAACCAGCTGAACTGTCGGGCGTTCGTCGCCGACAGCGGTGTCCAGCGGCGGCGTGAAGGTGGGCGTGAGAATCAGGTTGATACCGGCACGTGCGGCATTCTTCATGAAGTTCTCAACGATTTCCCAGTACCGTTCGGAGAAAACCGGGGCATCGTAGTAGACGGACAGACAGTCGGTGTGGAACCATTCGGTATAGAGCGTCTTCTGTTCGGGCAGTTCAGCCGCGAGAAGCTCCAGTGTAAAGGTATCCTCGGAGCGGACATTGCCGTTGACATCCGTGAGACGGACGGTAATCGGGTATTCGCCTGCGGGAACCGCACCCTTGGGATCGACTTCGATCCACAGAGCGTTCAGATCGCCTGCGAGGATGTTGAACATGCCGTATTCGTCATACGGACGGAGCAGGTCGGGATACAGACCCGGTGTCGTGCGCAGATAGTTGTCATAAAATTCCTCGGGCAGATTGCGGTATACCGGGAAACGTACCGGAATCGATTCGACCTTGGCAACACTGATGTAGTGCTTCAGCGGAGAATCGATTTCCACACGCAGTATGATTCTGCCGACTGCCGCGGGATCGTCATCCTGAACTGCCAGCTGGAAGGTGTAGCGTTCGTTCTTCAGCGCAGTGTCATGATCGAGCGCGAACTTCTTGCAGATGCACTCATCGAGGAAGCATTTCTCCATACCGGAGATCAGTTTGGTTTTTAACATGATGATATCCTTTCTTGGATTTATAATTTAGTCGAGGTCATTTAAGAAAATATCAAGAACCTTTTCATAATGCTTGGAAACACGCTTTTCTTCCTTTGCATAGAAAGAAGCGAAATCCTGAGTGCCGGTCAGAAGCGACTGCATCTTGAAGACCCAGCCTTCCCATCCGTCATACAGATACGCAAAGTCAATGACACGGCTGTCAAAAATGGTGTCGAGCATACGGACAGTACCCTCGTCATTGGCAATCTTGGAATCCATGACGGTGTCATAGAAGGTCGGCATAACGGTCTTCCATGATTCTGCGGAAAGAACCTCAACGACAGCACCGATCATTTCGGTGTTCTGTGCGGTTGTCGGTACAGTCAGAACGGAAGCTCCCGCGTCAATGGCGGAATAATAGCGATCCTGCGCTTCATCCCACTTCGGGAACGGCAGAATACCCCATTCATTTTCGGTTTCACGCAGCTGATACAGGGAATACTTGATGATCGACGGCGCAAACAGATAGTTGCCCGTGATAAATTCATTTGCCGCGCCCTGTGTCGTTACACCGGACTTTACCGACCAGATGCCGTTCGTTTCAAAGAAGTTCTCACGGAAAACCTCCAGTGCGGAAACGGTCTTATCGGAGTTGACGTCCATGGAAACGGCATCGTTTTTGACAGATGCATACGGCTGATCGATGCCGTAGAAATAAGCCGAAACGGTACAGCCGTCAAGCGCCGCATACATACCAAAATAGTCACCCTCCGAGCGGTCGTTGGAGCCGTCGGTATCGGTGTAGATATCCTTTGCAAGAGAGAACATGGTATCCAGCGTCCACTTGCCGTCATCGACGATCTGATAAAGATCGGGCAGATCATAGTTGGATGCCGCAACCTTATCGTAATAGATACAATAGGTATATAAAATGTAAGAAAGTGAAAGATCGGAGGCAATGATGAACATTTTATCGTTGACCGTTGCTTCCTCAACCAGTGTGGACGGATACCACGGCTGCTTGAAATTGATGTGCGGCAGGTCATACCAGTTCATGAAGTACCCGCCGAGGACATCCTTACCGGACTGCTCCATCTGACCGATGACAAGCTCATAGGCATCGTCACCTGCATTGACAGATTTTTTGACATAGTTGGATATTTCGCCAAATGGAACCGCCAGAACTTCGGGAATGGTGATGTTGAAGCGTTCTTCAACGGTTCTGTTGCGGGCATATATGGCATCGTCCAGAATATCGCCCGTTTCTTCCTTGACCCAGATGTCATTGGCCGTGGAATCCTGTGTCATTGTGCGGAATTCGGCTCCGCCAAAGTCAAATTCCGGCACATTGTCGGACACGGCACGCCGTACGTCCTCCTCTGTTGTTTCTATCGCAGTATCGGCGGCAGTCATTTCACCGCCGGCAGCAGCTGTAGTAACAGCGCCGTTGTCACCGGAATCGCCGCAGGACATCAGCGCAGCTGATCCTACGGAAAGAAGTGCTAAAAGCATGGCACATACGCGGATAGGTCTCATCATCTTTCTCCTTTTGTTCAAAAAAATATATTCATTCAGGTTCCCTGCTTGGAAGACAGATAGGTCAGGATGCCGTCCATATTGACCGCACTTTCCCACGGACGGCACCGGGTTCCGCTCGGACACAGCGCACCGTCTGCGCGGGTGTAATACTCAACCCACATACCGGCCTCATCCCGTACGGCAAGCGCCGCTGTCAAAATGTCGGATGCGTCCTCGCCCGTTACCGCCGCAGCATACAGAAGAAAACCGAAGTCATAGCCGACAATCCGGTTTCCAAGCGGTGCGGCGGGCATTCGTCCCGTTTTCCGGTATGCCGCCAGCATCGCGCGAACAGACTCTGCAAGAATCGGTTTTCCGATCACCTCGGCGCCGACATACGGCAATGTCAGATACGCCGAATGCAGTCGGTATTCCGTATCATCGGGCTGTACCGGCTTGCCGGCACAGGCAGGACAGACATAGCATCCGCGATCCACCGCACGCAGCCATCCGAAGCTGTCGCCGAAATAGCAGACGCCGTGCCGGTACATCGGCTGCGGATGCATCGTCTCCCTGCGCGGTGCGTTGACAGTATAACCGCCGCGGCGTGCGAAATTGTCATCAAAGGACAGCTCCGCCGTGATTCTGGCCTCGTGCAGTCCGACCGGCAGTGCATCCGTCGGGAAGCCGTATTCCATACAGACCCGTTCCAGACCTGCCGCCGCCGCAAGGAACAGCGCAGTTGCTTCAAGTGAACCCTGTTCAATCACCGAACGCGGCAGAAGTCCGCCGGCAATGTATGTTTCGTCCCCATTGAACGGCATCATGCCGCCGGCAAGCTCAGGAAGACTTCTCTGCATCGCCCGTCCGCACAGTCCCAGACACCGGGCAAAAAACGCGCGGTCGGCGGTATCATGCAGGTAATCGATACAGCCAAGTACGAGATACGCCGTAATCTCGGTGTTGTCGTTTTCGTGAATGTGAAATATGCCGCCAGGACCCATGCCCTGCGCATTATGAATGGTTCCGTATCGTGATTCGACGTCAAGATAATACTGTAAAATTGCCTTCGCGCCGGAAAAATCACCCATGGACAACAGTCCCCGCAGAACACCGTACTGGTCGCGTACATAGGCAAGCGGATACGCATGTCCCGCCATGACGCCGCCCTGCTCCGACTGCTGTGCACGGATGGCGAACAGCACATCCTCGATGGCCGCCAGAACCGCCTCGTGGTCGACGGACGGCTGACGCCCGATGCGTCTGCGGTTTTCGGCGCACGCGGCAAGGTACGCACGGTCGTCTCTGCGCTGTTCTGCCAAAAGCACCTCCGCATTCTCGCGGAGTGCGCCGGACAGCGCGGCATGAGCCGACGGAAAATGCTCTCCGCCGCAGACATACAGCGCACCGCCGCCCGTCAGCGTCAGCGCAAGTCCGCCGGGAATGCGCGCCGCCGTACATGTGCCGTCACTGTCACAGCGGATACCGAAGGTCATCGTCGACGGTGTCCCGACGGGATAATCGTTATAAACCGGCGCATTGTGCGGCACGGTGACGGAAAACGCCGCATCGCAGGTATCGTCTGCCATCAAAGCCGTGATATCGCGGATGTCATACGCGCTTGTCAGATGGAGTGTCATGGGAACTTCCAGCTGCCATCGGCGCAGAATCACATGGCGATCGCGTACTGCCGTGTCATGAAACACACCGCAGTCGATGCGTGTATTGCGGTTTTCCGGCTTTTTCGACAGTGTGTGAACCCAGTCGGAGGCACCGTCTGTCCGCTCACTGACAGCGCAGACCTCCTCCGCATCGGAAAAGCGAAGCGCCGCCATGGTCGGGCAGGAATACGGAGCACCGATCATCTGCATCCACTCCGGTCCCTGTCCATAGACAAGAATCCGTCCCGTACCGAGCGCATGAACCGCTCCCAGGTGTTTCCGTTCAGCGGATCGGACAAAATACCGGCGCACGCTCAGTCACCGAAGGCAATGGGAGATTCCCAGCGCTTGTTGTTGTAGTCTTCTTTGATTTTGATCCATTTTTCCATGTCTATATCATAAAGATTGGCAAGACACAGAACATAGTACATCACATCCCATAACTCCTCTTCGACCGAGCCGCGGAAATCATCGTCCGCCGCCGCACGGGTATCGCGGTAAATCGCACGGGACAGCTCGCCGACCTCCTCAAAGAGCTTGAGAACGTAGTCCATCTCATGTCCGGGATGGTGATCTTTTTTCTTCAGATATTCCTGAAGATAGAAAATTGTGATTTCTTTCTTTTCCATGATATATCAGAAACGGGGAGAGGGGATTCCTCTCCCCGCCCGGGGTGTTTGATTGTGTGAATTACTTTACCATGCCCTCGACAAGGCCTGCGACAGCTGCGAGTGCTTCGTCGATCTTGTCTGCATTCTTGGCACCTGCCGTAGCAAAGTCGGGACGACCGCCGCCGCCGCCCTGTGCGATCTTGGCGACCTCACGGACAATGTTGCCGGCATGAGCCCCCTTGGCAACCGCTGCCTTGCCGCAAGCCGCGACAAAGTTGAGCTTTGCGCCGTCGTTGACGGAAATGACAGCAACGAGGTTTTCATGTGCGGAGCGCAGATCGTCGACCATGGCGCGGACTGCATCCATGTTCATGCCCTCGGTCTTGTGGGTGATGACGAGAACGCCATTCACCTCAACCGCACCTGCCATGATATCGGCAGACTGTGCTGCTGCGAGCTTTGCGTTGAGCGCATCGATTTCGTGCTTTTCTGCCTTGAGCTCGTTCTGCAGCTGTGCCGCACGCTTGGGAAGGTCTGCGGCATTGGATGCCTTGAGCTCCTGTGCGGTCTGTGCAATCAGGGTATCCTTGTCCTCGATCAGACGCAGAACGCCCATACCGGTGACAGCTTCGATTCTTCTGATGCCGGCGGCAACAGAGGATTCGGAAACGATCTTAAAGAGACCGATGTTGCCGGTAGAGGTACAGTGCGTACCGCCGCAGAGCTCGGTGGAGAAGTCACCCATCTTGACCATGCGGACAACAGAGCCGTACTTTTCGCCGAACAGCGCCATCGCACCCTCAGCGCGGGCGGTTTCGATGTCGGTTTCCTTTGTGACAATTTCATTTGCCGCAAGGATGTGGAGGTTGACCAGTGCTTCGACCTTTGCAAGTTCTGCTTCGGTCAGAGCCGCGAAATGTGTGAAGTCAAAGCGGCAGACTTCGTTGGAAACATAGGAACCTGCCTGCTCGACATGATCGCCGAGTACCGTGCGCAGAGCTGCCTGCAAAAGGTGACATGCGGAGTGGTTGCGGGCGATGGACTTGCGGCGCATATCGTCGATGTCGGACATGACCTCGTCTCCGACCTTGAATTCGCCGTTGACGACGGTACACATGTGCAGGTAAACGCCGTCCTTCTTCTTGGTGTCATAGACATTCATCAGACAACCGTCTGCGTAAATGGTACCGGTATCGCCGATCTGACCGCCGCCTTCACCGTAGAAGGAGGTCTTGTCGAGGACGATGGTGCAGTCTCCCTCGGAAACGGATTCGACGAGCGCATCCTCTGCAATGATTGCGAGAATCTTCGCCGGAGAACGGTATTCGGTATAACCGGTAAATTCGGTTGCGGGAAGATCGGTCAGAAGCGATGCGGAGGATTCGGACCAGCCGCTGATGTTGGCACGTGCTTCACGTGCGCGCTTCTTCTGATCCTTCATCAGTGCCGCGAAGGTTTCCTCATCGAGCTTGAGGTTCGATTCTTCCGCGATTTCACGGGTCAGGTCAATCGGGAAGCCGAAGGTATCGTACAGCTTGAAGACTTCCTCACCGGAGATGGTGTCGGCATTCTTTTCGACCGCACCGCGGATGAGGTCGGAGAGGATGGAAAGACCCGCGTCGATCGTTGCGTCGAAGCGTTCTTCTTCCATGGAAAGAACCTTCTTGATATAGTCCGCACGTGCGGAAAGCTCCGGATATGCACCGCAGGATTCTCCGATGGCAACGGTGACCATATCGACAAGGAATGCATGGTTGATGCCGAGCAGCTTACCGTGACGGCAAGCGCGGCGGATGATGCGGCGCAGGACATAGCCGCGGCCTTCGTTGGACGGAATGACACCGTCTGCAATCATGAACATGGCAGAACGGGTGTGATCGGTGATGACGCGGATGGAGATATCGTTGTCCTTGTCCGCCCCGTAGGTCTTTCCGGAGATTTCGCAGACCTTGTCGATGATCTTGCGGATGGTATCGACCTCGAACATGTTGTCAACACCCTGCATGACGCAAGCGAGTCGTTCCAGACCCATACCGGTGTCGATGTTCTTCTGTGCGAGCTCTTCATATGTGCCGTCGCCCATGTTGTTGAACTGGGAGAAGACGTTGTTCCAGATTTCCATGTAACGGTCGCAGTCGCAGCCGGGCTTACAGTCGGGCTTACCACAGCCGTACTTGATGCCGCGGTCGAAGTAGATTTCGGAGCAGGGACCGCAGGGACCGGTACCGTGTTCCCAGAAGTTGTCCTCCTTGCCCAGACGGACAATGTGTTCTTCCGGAACGCCGATCTTATCGCGCCAGATATAGAATGCTTCGTCGTCTTCCTCATAGATGGACGGCCACAGCAGGTCTGCCGGAATTTCCATCGTTTCAGTCAGGAATTCCCAAGCCCACGGAATCGCCTGTTCCTTGAAGTAATCGCCGAAGGAGAAGTTACCGAGCATTTCAAAGAACGTACCGTGACGTGCGGTGTGACCGACGCGCTCCAGGTCAGGTGTTCTGATACACTTCTGGCAGGTGCAGACGCGGTTGCGGGGCGGGGTCACTTCACCGGTGAAGAACTTCTTCATCGGTGCCATACCGGAGTTGATGAGCAGCAGAGATTTGTCATTGTTGGGAACGAGCGAGAAGCTCGGCAGGCGAAGGTGATCCTTGCTCTCAAAGAATGCAAGGTACTTTTCGCGGATTTCGTTTAAGCCGGTCCATTTCATAATGGGTAAATCCTCCATAAGATAAGCGGGAATTTCTGTCCCGTGAATTTGTTTTCCTATAAATAATATTATATCAAATAAGTGGGGGATGTGTCAAGATGATTTGATGAATTTATGCGTGTTTGGGGCATTTTTCCGCCAAAAAACCGCCGCACATGTCATGCTCGGCACATGCGGCGGAAAAATCTTATTCATTCAGGTAAATCCAGACGCGGGAATCGATGATTTTCGTCGTCTCCTCCAGCGACCGCGCGTCACTTTGCCAGTAGGAGAGCTCCTCGTTGACAATTTCGAGAATCTTTTCGTCGGCTTTGGTACGAATGGTAATATTCTCAAAGAAATCAAGCAAAGCCTGACGGTCCTCTTCCGGGAAAGGGAACGCTGTATATTCCTGATAGTACCCCTGAACCGTTCCCGAGGAAACACTGAAATTTTCATCGTATTCTTTTGAATAATGCGGTCGTTCGATACTGACAATGCCGCCGCCCGGATTGTTCAGGTTATCAATACGGTATTTTTTGTAATAGTAATACTGCTGTTCATCAAGGCGCGCGGAGAGGGCATCCGGGGTAACGGGAAGAAAGCTGTTCTCCGGATGATTCTGCCATTCGGTCGAAAGCAGAAATTCCAGAAATTCGATACAGCCCTCTTTGTTCGGTGAGCTCTCCAGCACCGCAAGCGGTGTGGTGACACTGTGGATGGCGACCGCACCGCCGTCCTTTGACGGATAGCCGCAGATTTCATAGCCTGCATCCGTTCCAAACAACCGCTGCAACAGCGAAAAATGGTCAACAAACGAAAACATAACTTCGGCGAATGCAGCACCGCCTTGACGCAGACGAGGAATGAGTGCGCCATTGGAAACCGAGATTCCGGTTGCATCGGTGAAACCGCCGATATATGTAAAGTTTTCAATTCCGCCGACGGTTTCATCCATGGTTTCCGCCATCTGCTGTAAACACAGAATCATATTGCGGAATGCATCGGTATCGAATGCGGTGGTCTGCGTTTCCCAATCCAGATAATCACTGAGCGACAAATCGTACAGGACAGCCGGAAGATCGGAGTGTTCTGTCGCGGATGTCCGATTCCCCTGGGCATCAACCCGGACAGCACCGATTCCGGTATAGCGCGGAACAATGAATTCCGCATCCGCAGGCAAAGCATCGCGCACCGCATAGAAGGCATCCCATGTCAGAGGCGCTCCGTTCAATATCCCGGTATTTGCAATCAGCGTTGTAAAGGTAAACGACATCGGTACGATATACATCGCATTGCCGTCGGCGTACAGACTGCGGATACAGCCCAGTACCTGATTTCCGATGTACGGATTCAGATCAGCAAAGGCATTCTTGTCAAAATACGGAAACAGTTCTTCCGGCGCATACGGCAGAATCATGTCAGCACCGGTACCGTTCAGAAGAATCGCTTCCATCGCTTCTTTTCGCTCATCCGGATGATAGGTATTGTTGTTGACAAGATTGATCTTGTAATGTTCATTGGTTCTGTTGAACTGATAGATTGCCATGGGAAGCCAGTCCGACGCTGCGTAACGTTCAAACGAGTACAGCGTGATCACATCTTTGTCCGAAACCGCTTGCAGTGTCCTTTGGATGTGATACCGATACAGCGTATAGGAGCCTGACAGCGCATCACCGGTTCTGCGTGCCAGCAGAATTGTCTGACTGTCAACGACCCAGCAGTCATCCATATGATCAAATTTGTATCCGCACTCATCCCAGCGCAGAATCATCTCCGGCTGTCGATCCTCGGCATATTGCTGAATGCCGATATTTCCGGAAAAATAATGATTCCCGTCATAGCCGTGATACAACCTATCGAAATTGACATCCCGCGGAAGATGCAGCGGCATTCTGGTATATGTCTCGTCCCCGACATCAAGAATGCCAAAATCCTGTACCCGTCCGCCGGTACAATAGGTTCCCGCATCGGACGCATGAGCAAAATGCCGATTTGCTGACAGCCTCGATGCATCATCGTAATCGATTCCGAATGTTGTCTGTACTGTCAGCGTTTCGTCTAAATAACACAGCCCGCCGGAACTCAGCAGAAGGATATGCAGCTTTCCGCCCGTATCCTCATAAACCTCCATATCCACAAACGAAAAATCCCGCCCGATCTGATCGGACATCGATCCGTGCTGAAGTGTTGTTCCGTCCGCATCCATAATCACCAGATCGCTCTGATACAGTGCCAGAAAGCGGTTATCGGAAAGCGGATAATAAGCAAACAGCAGCTGGACCCCAAATTCAGCAGAAGCCGGAAGCTCCGCAGTTTCGACGGTTCCATTCGGATCGACGGTTGTTTGCTTTATGCTTTTCGTTCCGTTTTTTTCGTAGATATAGAGCTTTCCGTTCTGAAAATACGTGAATGCATTGCTTTTATAGGTGTGCAGCTCTGTAATTTCATATTCTCGGATATAACGCTCGGAGGACACCGCATTTGTGTCCTCCGCCGCTGTCGTAATCTCATCTGACGGGATTTCATCCGATTCTGTTTCCAATGCAGGAATGTCTGATGTTTCGGAAGTTTCATGGTTCACTGTATGACAGGAGCAGAACGCAAGCAGTATTCCCAATAATAAACACAGCAGCCGTTTCATGATACCCCCCACCTTTCCGTCAATCCTTTAGTATTTTTCAACACCGCAGAGCCGCAAATCAACATCGGTGCAGACGTTTTTTCCTGTTTTTATTATAACATACACACAACAGATATGTGTTAATAAAACGTAAAATATAAAAAGTTCAGCCGCAGAATGCATAACACATTCTGCGGCTGGGATATATTCTTACAAATGCGCCCGCACAACCGCTTCCACCTGTGCGGCGGCGGCTTCAATTCCCGTGTCGGTCAGGTGAATGTGGTCATCATCGCGGATGTATTCCTTATACTTTGGCCAGATGAGGCTGTGCAGGTCATTGATGACAATGCCCATCTTTTCCAGTTCCGGAACGACGAGCGCATTGCGGGCAATGACTTCCTCATTGACAATCTCCGGATGATTCCAGACCGGTGTGGTCGTTGCGAAAATGACGGTCTTGCCCATATGGGACAGAATCCGTGCAATGCGGCAGACCGCGCGCACATAGTCCTCGTCCGGCGTGAAAATACCGTCAGGATACAGATCGTCAAACAGATGGCACGCATCCCACAGTCCGTTGTTGAAGTGAATGACATCCGCGCCCGCAATCTGCGATCTGCAATCGTGAATCAGTCGGAGGGTATTTGCGGTAAAGCATCCGTTGCGCGGCGGCTGCCAGCAGGTGCAGACATCGGACAGACGGTCGCCGATGACCGTTCCGTAGCCCTGCAGAAGAATGGAGTCACCGAGAAATACTGTTTTTTTCATAATGAATATCCTTTCCCCGATCCTATGAAATCTGCGGCAGAACTTAGTTTCCCGCCTGTGTCGCTTCGTTATACCGTTCAATCAGGACAAGATTGTTGTCCAGCAGATACATGCACGTCTCGATTTCCTCCCGTGCCGCATCGGAAATGGCGGTATAGTCCGCAGGATTCAGCTCCTCCCAGGTACCGATGGCATTCGCCTTCGCGTTCAGCGCAATCCCGGACAGCGGGAACTGGAAGAAGACCTCATCGGAGATGAACGAGCCGCGTCCGAGATGCGTCTGCTGGCAGACAACATTGTTCTCCAGCCGCAGAAGGCTCTCACCGAACATGAAGCTCTTTTCGTTTTTCAGACCGAGCAGATGCAGAAGTGTCGGCATGACGTCGATATGACCGCCGGCAACCGCGTGTGTTTCCGTCACGCCGCTTCCCGGAATGTGAATAATCAGCGGGACATTGAAGTGCGATTCGTAGGTATATTCCACGCCGAGCAGCTCGGTCAGAAAGGTTTTGCTGTACCAGTCATAGACCGGAAGACCGAAGTGGTCGCCGTAGAAGGTGATGATCGTGTTGTCGTACAGACCTGCTTCCCGGAGCGCATCGATCAGCATACCGACAGCACAGTCAAAATAGTGAATCGACTGTAAATAATTGCCGAACAGCGTACCGACATGCTCGTTCTTCAGCGTCAGCATGTTGTACTGTGCGGGAAGCTCAAACGCATAGTGCGAGGTCAGCGTTACCATGAAAGCGTAGAAGGGTCCCTCCTGCGTTTTCAGATAATCGACGGCACGGACAAAGAATTCTCCGTCAGAAACACCCATGCCCGCGACCTCATCCGGCAGAGAGTAGTAGTCACTGCCCGACAGATATGCGTCAAAGCCCTGTCCGGGATAGGCGACATTCCGGTTCCAGAAGGTGTTTATGTAGCCGTGGAACGCAGTCGCTGTGGTCCAGCCGTTGTCCTTGAGCAGGGTTGCCATCGAATAGAAATCGTTGTCGGCATACCTGGTGTAAGCCGCTTCGGCATCCGGTGCATACAGCGAATTGTTGACCGCAAATTCGGCATCGGCTGTATTGCCGCCGCCGATCTGATAATAGTAGTTATCAAAATACAGCGAATCACCGGCAATCAGCGCGTTCAGATTCGGGGTAATCACCTGACCGTTGTACTCCAGACCGATGACAAAATTCTGAAGCGCTTCCACCTGAATGGTGATGACGTTCCGTCCGGCGGCAAGTCCGGCATACGGATCTGCCGGAGCATTGTCACCGGGACCGTCTGTCACACCGGTATCCTGCCCACCATAAACAGGCAGCGATGGGTTTAGGCCGCTGTTCGGAAGAAGCAACGACGCAAAGTCAGTCACGTGATACGTCAGAATTTCGCTTTTATAATAGGAAAAGGCAAACGGTGTAAAAATACAGTAGCCGATTCCGATGCAAAGGCAAACCGCCGTCATTGCAGAGAGGAACACGTGCTTGGGAATACGTAAATCCCGATATCCGTCACGGCCGAACCATTTGCGGCGGAAATGCGTGAAATAGATAATCCACAGCGGTACATCAATGGCATATAAAAGACGCGTGAAGGTCACATTGGCGTAGATGGCCTCCTTGACGTCCGTCAGCTGACCGGTGTATTGCAGCATGACGGCAGACGGGAGCTTGCCGGTATAGCCGCAGTACACAGAATCAATCAGCAGAAATGCCGAGAGAATGCCGTACAGCGTCATGAAAAACGGCAGATGGTCGCGCCGCAGCAGCAGTCGGATCAGAAGACACAGAACGCCGACAATGACAAGCGAGCCGCAGAGCATCGGCAGGGTATATTCGCCGAGCTGAAGCATATGGGTATTGACGGCATACAGCTTCCCGGCGAACAGACCGAGAGGCAGCAGGATTTCAATCAGAAATTGCAGCATCGGCCGGATCGGCAGGAAGGCGGGGATGATTCGCTTTTGGGACATGGATGGAATCCTTTCATTCAGGGTTTATGGTATAAATACGGTGCACCGTGACCGCAGAGAACGGTCCAGTCGCCGCTCTCCAGCAAAGAAAACATATCCTCCCTCTGTTTTCCTGCGACCGCAGGTGCGGTGTCCACAGAGGTCATCAGGTACGGCGCCAGGCTGTTGAAGCGCGCCTGTGCTTTGGTGAAGCCCTTGATATTGACAAAAATATCTCCGGAGAAAACAAGGCGATGCTCGCGGCAGATGAAAACAATCTCGCCGGGAGCATGTCCGCCGCAGCCCTCGTACACTTCAAACTGCATTCCGAGGACCTCGACACGCCCTGCCGGTGCCAGAAGACAGCCGATTGGGTGCGGCAGAACAGGACAGCTGTTATCCGGCTCCACCTGCCGCATTTCCACCGTCTGCGGCGGAGTGTAGCGGGACAGAATCTTGCTGATGCGGACATACGGTGCATGAAGCGGGTTGTCCTCACGGCACGCGGGAAGTGCGCTGCGTTCGTTCTCAAAATGCGCCATTGCAGTGCGCGACAGATAAACAACATCGAACAAATCCACAGCACCGGTATGGTCAACATCCGGGTGTGTCAGAAACAGAATTTTCTCTTTTTTGTCAAAGTCCGGCACCTGCGCACGCAGAACAGCGGCAAGGTCCTCCCGATAACAGGAAAATCCGCTGTCGACGGCAAGCACCGTATCGTCATTCCAGAACACACACGTATTGCTTCCGCACGGCGGCTCGATCAGAATGCCGTGCATTCCTGCGGCAGTCGTCAGCGGCGTGATGCGCGGTCTGTAATCCGCACCGCCGGAATGAGACAGGATTTCTGCAAATTTTCCGATATATTCAAACGTTTTCAGCGGTGTTCCGTCGGCGGCATCGCGGTCGTCGAGGTTCTGCATAATCAGGTTTGCATTCAGAATCAGCCCCTGCTTTTCGTCGCGGGACAGTCCCATTTTTTCGGAAATTTCATTGGCAAACGACAGATAGAACACCGTATTGTCGAGGATTTTCTGGCTCTTGTCGTAATCAAGCACGCGGACATCGCAGAGCAGTGCCGCCCGGTGCATGAACAGCGAAACCTCGCTCTGGTTCTCAACGAACAGACCGATCTTGAAATACTGATACGGCGTGCCGTTTTCCTGCGAGCTGATATAGGAGATATTAAAATGGAAGGAATCGATGAGCGCCAGCACCGGAAGAAGCGATCCGGGCTCATCGCGGAGCTTGAACTCAATCAGCATGACGTGACCGGAGCCGGTATCTTCATTGAGATAACCGAGTGCCGCAAGCGCACCTTCTGCACGTGCCAGCTCCTCCTCACTGCCCTCAACCTCCAGAAACAGCGTATGCGTATCTACAGCTTTGTTATAGGAGACGCGCGTGATGTTCAGACCGAGATTGGTGATACAGCGGTCCGCCAGATAAAATGCACCGACACGGTCGGGCATACGGGTGGTAAATGTTTTTTTCATCGTATTTTGGTAAAAAGGCGCAGAGGACCGTCATACACAGACAGTCCTCTCTATTGTCATTTGAATTACTGATGCTTGACTGCGTAATTCCACGCATCCTCGCACATCTTTTCCACGCCGAGTTTTGCTTCCCAGCCGAGGATCGTCTTTGCCTTGGTCGGATCGGCATAGCAGGCAGCGATGTCGCCTGCACGTCTGGGCGTGTAGGTGATCGCCATCTTCTTGCCGGAAACCGCTTCCAGAGAATGGATCAGATCGAGAACGGAATAGCCGGTACCGGTACCGAGGTTGAATGCATCACATTCGTTGTGGCTGCGGACCCAGTTGATGGCAGCAAGGTGGCCCTGTGCCAGGTCAACGACGTGGATGTAGTCGCGGACACCGGTGCCGTCCTTGGTCGGATAGTCATTGCCGTAGACCGTCATTGCTTCCATCTGACCGGTTGCAACCTTGATCAGACGCGGCATCAGATTGTTCGGAATACCGTTGGGATCCTCGCCGATCAGACCGCTTTCATGTGCGCCGGTCGGGTTGAAGTAACGGAGCAGCGCGATGGACCATTCCTTGTCGGAGATGTAGATGTCGCGCAGAATCTGCTCAATCATCAGCTTGGTGGAGCCGTAGGGGTTGGTCGTGGACAGCGGGAAATCTTCCATGATCGGCAGAGACTTGGGAGAGCCGTAAACGGTTGCGGAGGAGGAGAAGACAATCTTCTTGCAGCCGTACTTGCGCATGGTCTCAGTCAGAATCAGGGTACCCGTGATATTGTTGTGGTAGTATTCCATCGGTTTTTCGACGCTTTCGCCGACAGCCTTCAGACCTGCGAAGTGAATGACCTCGTCGATCTTATTTTCGGAGAAAATCTTCTCCATTGCGTCACGGTCGAGCATGTCTGCTTCATAGAACGGGAAATCCTTGCCCGTGATCTTTTTGACATTTTCCACTGCGCTCATCTTGGAGTTTGCAAAATTGTCAAATACGACGATCTCCTCGCCTGCATTCAGAAGTTCAACACAGGTATGCGTGCCGATAAAGCCCGCGCCGCCGGTAATCAGTACTGCCATAATTGTTATCTCCTTTATGTGTGGGTCTTTCGACCTTGATTTTGATTTTCCACCGTTTATTATATCACATAATTATGAATAATGCAAGACAATTTTGCAACGAAAGTCAACATATCATGCATCAATGGTTCATTTGTTCCCGGTATTCAGTCGGCGTCATACCGATATACAGACCGAAATTACGGTTGAAGCTGCGCAGTGAGGTAAAGCCGCAGTCCATGGCGCACCGCAGAATCGGTTCGTTTGTATTCCGCATCAGATAACATACCTGCTCCAGCCGATACTGCGTCACATAGGAATGAAACGACATGCCGATCGACTTCATAAAATAGCGGGAGAGGTAATTTCCCGAATATCCCATCTGTTTTGCCAGCGTCTCAACAGAGCAGTCCCCGCGGAAATTCTTCTCAACAAACATGAAAATATCGTGCAGCAGCGCACCGTGCTTATACTGCCGCGGCTGATATTCCGCTCCACGGTCAAACCAGCCGCACATCAGATACAGTGCACCCTTGATATCCTCAATCGGCGAATTGCGGTTCATGCCGCGCAGGATGTTCCTCCGATACTGATCCCACAGGAGAAGGCACTGTCCCCTCCGACACAGCATCTGCGGCAGAAGCGGTCACGGAAGACAACGTCCAAGCCGAAAAAGAAGCATATTTTGCCACACTTCCCGCCATTTCCGCACCGGGTACGGAAATCATGTTTGCCGCCATTGATACCGGCTCTGAGGGGATGGCACCCAATGAAATTTCCACGGAAGAGGAAAACGGCTCCAAGATAAACGACGCGGTTTACCGCCGCGAGCTGGAAATCGAGGAACGCCTCGGCGTTTCCATCGCCTGCACGCCGTTTGAGGCAAGCGATGCACTCGCAACCGCATTCAACAACAGCGTTCTGTCCGGCGAGGGTACATTTGATGCTGTCAGTGCAAAACGCACCCTGATTCCCGGTGCCTTCAGCAACGGTTATCTGCAAAACATGAATACCGTCCCGCACCTGCAGATGGACAAAGAATGGTGGAATCAGAGTGCCAATGAAGCGTTTACGCTTGCCGGTGTCCAGATTGCCGCCATTTCCTCGCTGAACCACTATGCAAATCAGGTCGCGTGGTATGTCATGTTCAACAAGACGCTCTTTGAAAATTTCGATCTGGCATATCCGTATCAGAGTGTCCGTGACGGCAGCTGGACACTGGATGCGCTGTATACACTGGTCAAAACCGTTCCGACCGATTCCAACGGTGACGGTGCCATCGATCACACAGATATGTTCGGCTGCATCAATGAATCCTTTGATGCTATCGCGCTGACGCAGTCGTTTGACTGTGATATTATGGCAATGAACAGCGACGGTGTTCCAAAGCTGATTCTTGACAAGGAACAAAATCTGGATCGGCTTGCAGCCATTACCGAATTTTTCAACGACAAAGCCCGTGTCATGGTCTGCGAAGACTACAGCGGCAGTGTCGAGGGCAGTGTCTACGCCATGCGTACCAACAAGTTCATCAACAGCGAGGGTCTGTTCATGTTCAACTGTCCTGCCAACATCTACAAGTTTGCCGATATGGAGGATGATTACGGTATCCTCCCTCTGCCGAAATACGATGCCACACAGGACGGATACTACACGTTGACCAGCAATGCACATACCACGCTGCTCGCCATTCCGCGCGTACACGGAGCGGATGACGGTGATATCGGCATTGTTGTGGATGCACTGTCGTACCTGTCTTATGTCGATGTGGAACCGATGTATGCGGAAACCTACCTTGAAAACCGTTATCTCCGCGATGAAGATTCTGTCGAGATGCTCAACATCGTCATTCAGAACAAAACCTACGATGCAGCGTTTCTGCTGAATTACGGCAACGCAAATTCCCTGCCGCAGGAATGTTCCTCCGGCCGCGGCGACAACATTGCCTCCACCATCGAATCCAAGCGTAAGGCTGTCGAAAAGGAAGTGCAGAAAGCACTGCAAAGCGCCGAGGATATGAAGCAGTAATTCTATCCCCCACATCCGTCGGGCTGTTGCACTTACGTGCCTCAGCCCAAGGGACTGCATGAATGCAGTCCGGAAGTTCTCCCTTGCCCCTCTTCCGAGGGTCATTTACATATGCGAAGACCCGCAGTCTGACTGCGGGTCGGCATGAAAACCGGGAAATTCGGGTCACTTCGTGACCCCGTGGTTGTCGCAGGTTGAATACCTGCCGCAAGTTTTCAACTTGCAACAACCCCATTTTTATTTTTCTATCGATCATTCTGCTTCTACTTGTCTGCTTATGCACAAGCTGTCGTTTGTCCGGCTGGTCCCATTCATGTTTCGACGGCCTTACCATCGATCCTGCATCAAAAAAAAGAAAAGCACTGTTTTCAACAGTGCTTTTCTGGTGGGGGATGGTGGATTCGGACCACCGAAGTCGATAGACAGCAGATTTACAGTCTGTCCCCTTTGGCCACTCGGGAAATCCCCCATATGGAGCTGGTGATCGGAGT
>SVRM01000022.1:17973-44113 GCA_015064785.1 Oscillospiraceae bacterium | reverse complement strand
TGACTATCCGGAGCTTTACAAGCAGATGTGCGATGAATATGCCGATTGGCTGATCGGCGTGTTCCGTTATGTCTTCTCCCGCTTCCGCTTTGATTTCATGAGCTTTGCCGAGGACATGAGCTACAACTCCGGTCCGATGATCTCCAAAGCGCTGTTTGATGAATTTTTAGCACCGTTTTACAAGAAGGTCATTCCGGTCATTCATGAATACGGCATTCCCGTCTTCATCGACTCCGACGGCGACATCACACTCGCTGTCGACTGGTATGCCGAGACCGGTGCGGACGGGATGTTTCCGCTGGAGCGTCAGGCAGGCGTCGACGTTGCGACCTACCTTGACAAGCAGCCCGACATGGCATTCATCGGTCACTTTGACAAAATGTGCATGAAGTTCGGTGAAGCAGCGATGCGCGCGGAATTTGAACGTGTTCTGCCGTCCATGCAGCGCGGCAAGCTCATCATTTCCGTCGACCATCAGACACCGCCCGATGTTTCCATCGAAAATTATCGGACCTATGTCGCACTGCTCCGCGAATATACGGAGAAGATCACCCATGAAAACCACACCATCAGCGCTTGTCCGGTCTATCAAAAACAGTGAGGTACCATCATGACAAACCGTGAACGTGCACTGAATCTTTTACACTATAAGCCCGTTGACCGTATGCCTGCCGTGCATTTCGGTTATTGGCACGAGCTGCTCATCGAGTGGGCAGAACAGGGCAAAATCCCGCTGGAGCTTGCGCAGAACTACGGCGACAGCAATGCGGCTGACCGGGAGCTTGACCGACTGATCGGATGGGACTTCAACTGGCAGCACATTACCGGCGCGCACATGGGACTGAAGCCTGGGTTTGAACACAAGGTACTGGAAACCCTGCCCGACGGTACGCAGCGTGTCCAGAGCGGCTCCGGTATCATCGAACGCATCAGACCCGGTGTCATCTCCATTCCCTCGGAGGATGATTACCTGCTCAAGGACAGAGACGCTTTTGAGACGCTTTACCGTCCGAAGATGCAGTTTGATCCATCCCGTGTTCCCGTCGACTATTTCAAAACCTTCAACGAAACACGTGATTACGATTCTTCGATCGGCCTGAGTCTCGGCTCGGTTCTCGGCGACATCCGCTCTATGGTTTCCGTCATCGGTATGAGTTATCTCATTTACGACGAAGACGAAGACCTGTTTGCTGATATCGTGGACACCTATGCAGAGATGCAGTACGAATGCGTCAAAGCCATTCTGGAAACCGGTGCGAAGTTCGACTTTGCCCATTTCTGGGAGGACATCTGCTTCAACTCCGGTCCTCTGCTCTCCCCCGCGATCTTTGAGGAGCTGTGCGCAAAACACTACAAAAAGAGAACCGATCTGTGCCATCAGTACGGTATTGATATTGTTTCACTCGACTGCGACGGTGTCACCGAACAGCTTCTGCCGGTCTGGTTTGAAAACGGTGTCAATACCATGTTCCCGATTGAAGTCGGTACATGGGGCGATCAATTTGAACCCGCACGCAAAAAATTCGGTCCCGGTATGCTCGGTGTCGGCGGTATGGACAAAACTGTTCTGCGCCAGGACCGTGCCGCAGTTGACCGTGAGCTTGAAAAAATGCGCAGACTTGCCGCTCTCGGCGGATTTATTCCGTGTCCCGATCACCGTCTGATGCCGGGAACCAAGTTTGAGCTGGTACAGTACTACGCCGAAGAAGTCAAGAAAATCACATTATAAGCTATGAAAGAACAAATCATCAACGTACCGGCAAGTGCCGACGGAACCCGACTTTCAGTCTGGCTTGCCGGAAACGGATATCCCGTCACGGCGGACTGCGGCGGTAAGGGTACCTGCGGGAAATGCAGAATCCGCGTTCTCTCCGGTACGTTTTACAGCGATGCCAGAAAATCCGCAATCGAGGAACCGGATGCGGACGGCATGATCCGCTCCTGTCACGCATGGTGTTCAGAAACGGGCGCCTCACTTTGTCTGACCGAAACGGTCGGCGGCGGACTGACTGCGGTTGCAGTGCATCCCGAACACATCGCACACAACGGTACCTCGGACGGTACGGCACACCTCGGTGCCGCGCTGGACATCGGTACAACAACACTTGCAATGGCGCTGGTGAATCTCGACAGCGGAGAAACGGTCAGCACCGTATCCCGCCGCAATCCTCAGCGCAGCTTCGGTGCGGATGTCATGAGCCGGATCGGTGCGGCAGCGGAAGGTGACAATCTTTCGCTGATGCAGTCGGTGCTGCTTGACGAGATCCGTGCCATGACGGATGAACTCTGCAAAAATCTCGATGCCGCATCCCTCCCGCGCACCATAACGGTCGCCGGGAATACAACGATGCTGCACCTGTTCTGCGGTGTTTCACCCGCCGGTATGGGTGCCTATCCGTTCACGCCTGCCTTTCTTGACAATAAAACACTGTCCGGCGATACCCTCGGTCTCCCGTTTGATACGGTGATCGTTCTGCCCGGCGCACATGCGTTTATCGGCGGCGACGTCACCGCCGGCGTTCTTCTGCTCCGACTCGCCGAGGAGCGGGAACCCGTGATGCTGATTGACATCGGAACCAACGGTGAGATGGTACTGTTTACCGGACTGGACCGCGGCGGTCGGTTTTTTGCGGCATCCGCAGCAGCAGGTCCTGCACTGGAGGGTGCCGGAATCTCAACCGGTGTCGGTGGAATTGCAGGTGCTGTCAGCGCGGCACAGGAGGTCAACGGACAGATCGTCACCCGTACCATCGGTGAGAGATCGCCCATCGGCATCTGCGGCAGCGGTCTCATTGACCTTGCGGCGATCCTGCTTGCACGCGGTGATCTTGACGAGACGGGATACCTTGAGGATGATCCCTTCCCTTATGCCGAGACAGAGGACGGAACACCGCTGACCCTGACACAGGAGGACATCCGCGCACTTCAGCTTGCCAAAAGCGCAATGCGTGCCGGAATGGAAGCACTCTGCGATGCGGCAGGCATCCCACTCGCTTCCCTCTCCAGGATTTATGTCGCCGGCGGACTCGGATATTACATGAATATGGATTCTGCGACAGCCATCGGGCTTCTGCCCGAAGAACTTCGCACGAAACTGGTCAGCGTCGGCAACACATCCCTGGGCGGCGCTTCCCTTCTTCTGTCCGAGCCGTTACTGCTTGAGAGAATCTGTGCCGAGGCAGCATCGTATGAGACCATTGATTTGAACAAATCCGCGGCATTTAACGAAGGATTTATCACACATATGATGTTTCCGTCAGATGAGGAGGATTGGTAGCGTGAAAAATCAATTTTTCACGCGGGTTTTGAGGCTTTCGATGTTTTACTACATCGATTTTGCTTCGCAAAACCAGCCCCAATTCCCCAAGAAAGGGAGGCTTTCGACAAGCGAAAGCCATGGTTATTAATATGGCAGCAACTGCAAAAGAACGGCTGAACGAGCTGTTATCTGCACTCCCGGACAGCGTTCCGCACATTCACGAATCCGCATGGGTCGAGCCGGCATCTGTTCCGTTTACCGAGGAGGTACGGAAGATGTGCGAGGCAAACCGGTGCGGCATGTACGGAAAATGCTGGACCTGTCCCCCCGGTGTCGGTCACTGGGAAGACCTGCGCGATCAGTACCGCGCATACAAAGAAGCCTATGTTTTTACCACCTGTCATGTACTTGAGGATTCCTTTGATTTCGAGGGAATGCAGGAGGCAGCTGCGGCACACAAACGTCTCGACGCACTGATAGCGGAGGAACTGCGCCCGTTCGCCGGACAGTTTGTCCATCTCGGCGTCGGCGCCTGCACCATCTGCAAAACCTGCACCTATCCCGATGCGCCCTGCCGTTTTCCGGACAAGGCACGTCAGTCCATGGAAGCGTGCGGCATTGATGTGGTCAACCTTTCCCGTCAGTGCGGCATCAAGTACATCAACGGTGCGGACACCGTGACCTATTTCTCCATGCTCCTGTTTTAAGAATCCGATCCCGACCTCCGTTTTTCAGCGGAAGGGCGGGATTTTTCTTTGTCTGCGCTTGACAAGCGTCCATGAATATGCTACAATACAAACAGAATTCATGCCAAAAAGGAGACAACTGCCATGACTGTTTATCAAGGAAAAGACGAAGCACTCATTCCCGCAAAAATCGTATATGATAAAACGCTGTTTACCGATTCCGCTTCCGTTTATGCCGACGAAAACCGGATGTTTCAGGGCATTCCCGGCATAGAGCGCACCGCGGGCGGACGGCTGTATTTTACGTTTTATACCGGAGAAAAAGGGGAAGGCCCCGGAAATATTGTCCTGCTTCTTCGCTCGGATGATGAAGCAAATACAAAGGCGGAGATTGTCACCGCTGTATTCCCGCCGACAGCAATGACGCGCTGTTATGACCCGTGTCTCTGGACAGCACCGGACGGTCGTCTGTGGCTGTTCTGGGCGCAGAGCTATGAATGGTATGACGGGCGCATGGGTGTCTGGTGCGCCGTATGCGATACACCGGACGCAGATGAACTGCACTTTTCCGCGCCGCGCCGCATTGCCAACGGCATCATGATGAACAAACCGATTGTCACGCGTGACGGGGTCTGGCTGCTTCCGTGTGCCATCTGGCAGTTCCAGGAATCCAAGCACAATCATCTGCCGGGCGAACGGTTTTCCAATGTATATGCGTCGTACGATGCCGGGGAAACCTTTGCGCTGATCGGTCATGCCGATTATGCGTACCGCTATATTGACGAGCACATGCTGTACGAAAAGCAGAACGGTGACATTGCCATGCTCATCCGTGCAGATGCTGCCCACGGCATTGGTAAAAGCTGTTCATCCGACGGCGGCAGAACCTGGTCAGCGGGTGAGGATACGCCCCTCGGCGGTCCCTGCTCCCGCTTCTGTGTCCGCCGTTTGAGAAGCGGCAGACTGATTCTGATCAACCATGTCAACTATACCGGACGCAACAATCTGACGGCACTGTTGTCCGAGGACGACGGAGAGAGCTGGATCGGCGGTCTTCTGCTCGATGGACGTTCCGATATTTCCTATCCCGATCTTGTCGAGGATGAAAACGGCAGAATCTTCATCATCTATGACCGCCGCCGCGTCCATGAAAAGGAGATTCTCATGGCAGTCATCACAGAAGAGGACATTCTCGCCGGGGAATGTGTCAGCACTGCCGCGCGTCTTGGCGTTGTTGTCAATCAGGCATTTGGCATCAACACCTGATCGGTTACCACAGGAGGAATCACCATGCTCACCAAAGAGACAATTCTCAATACCGCCTGCACCGCACAGCAGATTGCACTGTATTATCTCGGACAGGTCGGTTTTCTGATCCGTTACAGGGAGAAAACACTGCTCATTGACGGCTATCTGACCGACTATGTCGACCGCCATTTTGCGACGGAGCTTGTTCCGTGGCACCGCCGCTATCCTGCGCCGATTGACCCGCACACCCTTGATTTTATCGACTTCGTTCTCTGTACGCACGACCATTCCGACCATACCGACCCCGATACCGTCGCCGCAATTCTGTCGGTAAACGATCACGCCCGCTTTCTTGGCACACAGGCTGTCGCCGCTCAGTTTGCAGAACTTGGCGTGCCTGCCAACCGCATCACCGCACTTTCCAATGATGAAACGGTCCTGCTTTGCAATGACATCTTCGTCACCAATGTTCCCTCGGCACATGAGGAGCTGCATCCCGACAAGGACGGCAATTACTGCGAGGGCGGCTTCCGCATTGTCTTCGGGCGGGGTGATGACGCCATTTCCCTCTATCATGCAGGCGACTGCTGTCCGTATGACGGACTTGAGGCGCGCGTGATGGACACCGACATCATGATTCTCCCGGTCAACGGACGTGACTACTACCGCCGCTATGAAAAAGATATCATAGGCAACTTCGACTGCACAGAAGCCATTACGCTGGCTAAGCACTGTCACGCGGACCTTCTGCTGCCGGTACATATCGACCTGTATGATGTCAATGCGCTGAACCCGGCGGTATTTGTCGATACGCTGGAGAACATCAATCCATGCCAGAAATACCGCATGTTCCGTCCGGGTGAGCGGATGATCTACGCAAAATAAGCAGAGGAGACAACCGTTATGCTGAAAATATATGATTTTTCCATCGATTACGTCCGGAATCCGTCGCTCATCCGCACAAAGGATCTGCGCTTTGGCTGGAAGCTCGACTCCGACCGGCGAGATGTGTTGCAAACCGCATACCGCATCGTCATCGAAAATGAAGCAGGGACCACCGCCGACACCGGGGTTCTTGAAAGTGATGCGTTTTTTGATATCACAATTCCCCATCTTCACCTTTCTTCCCGTACCGATTACACAGTGACAGTCACCGCGTGGGATAACTGCGGGGACAGCGCTTCGTATTCTGCCGCGGTTTCCACGGAGATTCTCCCCGAGGAATGGGAAGCGGAATGGATCAAGCCGGAGGAACACATCGCCGGCTGGGCGCCGTATCTGCGGACAAAATTTGAAGCAACCGGCATCAGACGTGCAATTCTTTACGCCGCAGGTCTTGGATGCGCCGAATATACGGTCAACGGCAGATGCATTCACGATTTTGTACTCGATCCGCCGATGACCAACTACGAAAAAACCGTCCTCTACCGCCGCTTTGATATCACGGACTTTCTGTGCGAAGGCGGAAACGCGCTGACAGTTCTGCTCGGTGAGGGCTTTTATTCGCAGAGCCGCGTCTGGGGACACACGGGTTTTGTGTACGGTGATGTCTGTCTGATGCTCCGTCTGGAACTCACGCTTTGCGACGGTACGACCAAAGTCATCACCTCCAACACGCGGGACTGGACATACAAATACAGCCCGATCACCGTCAACAACATTTACGCCGGGGAAACCTATGACGGCCGACTGGAAATTCCCGGATACGCCGATTACACCGGTTCGGAACGCGGCTGGGGTCCTGTCATCACCGACGAAACGCCAAAAGGAACGCTGACCCCGTGCCTGATGCCGCCCGTCCGTGTCCTGCGTACCCTGCCTGCCATATCGGTTCACTGCGCAAGCGGCAAGGACGACGGCGCATGGATTTTTGATATTGGCGAGAACATGGCAGGTGTCGCTCATTTCCAGCTTCCCCACTCTCCGCGCGGCGCAGTTTATGTCTTCCGTTATGCGGAAAACCTGACTGCCGACGGTCATCTGGACCTGCGCTCCACCGGTGCCTTTGCAACACAGTGCATCCAGCAGGACATGTATATCTGCCGCGGCGACGAGGGCGGCGAGGTCTACACCCCACGCATGACCTACCATGGCTACCGCTATGTCGAGGTTACAGGCTTCCACGATTTCACCGACGGCTACGGCACTGTGCCCAAGCCCTCCCTCGTCACCGGCGTTCAGCTTGCGACCGATCTGCGGCGCACCGCGGACTTCCATACCTCCTGCGATGATCTGGAGCGGCTGAACAATCTGATGCACAACACGTATCTGTCCAACTACCACGGCTTCCCGGAGGACTGTCCCGCGCGTGAAAAATGCGGATGGCTGGGAGATGCCGAGGTTGTCTGCAACTGGGGTCTGCTGTACTACGACAGCACAGCGGCATACGAAAAGTATCTGGACGACATCCGCACGACCCGCGAGGTTTACGGTGTCTGGCAGATGATTGCACCGGGCAAGCGCGGCTGCGGTGAAGCGTCCCCGCTGTGGGGCTGTGCGCAGATCATCATCCCGTATTACATGTACCGTTACTGCGGCGACAGAGAAGCAGTCACGCGGAATTTTGATCTGATGGAAGCATGGGTTCAGCATGAACTGGACGCATCCGACGGATATATTATCCGCCACGGTCTTGGCGACTGGTGTCCGCCCGGCGGTGAAGAAGCCTCGCGCAGGATGCCGGTTTCCCATTCCTCGACACTGATGTTCTATGAAATCTGCCACCGCATGGCAGAGCTGTGCCGGGAACTTTCCATCGGAGACGCGGTCTATTATACGGATCTTGCGAAAAAGATAAAAGCCGCCTTCATCGGTGCCTTTTATCAGTCCGATGATCACACCTACGGCTATTGGGGAACGGACGGCAGCGCGCTGCTTCTCGGACTTTATCCGGACGGAGACCGTGCTGCCATGACCGCCTCCCTCTGCGCAAGCATGGCACGGGAAGACTACGCCATGCCGACCGGCATTTTTGCAAACAAGTATCTCGTGCCGCTGCTGTTTGAGGAAGGATGCGGCGACGATGCACTTCGGTTCTTATTCAACCGCGAAAAGCCCAGCTTCGGTACGATGATGGACGACCGTGCAACCACAATCTGGGAAGCGCCAGACATGAAGGATATCGCTGACCCCGACCGGGGCGTTGCATCGTACAATCATCCGATGCACGGCGGATTTTTATACTTCACACTGACCCATCTCTGCGGGCTGAAGCCGGCCGCACCCGGTTTTGCAAAAATCAGATTCTCCCCTCGCTTTTCGGCAATGACCGACCATGTTGATGCGTCACTTGATCTCGTTGCAGGCAAGGTGTCTGTCACCGTTGACCGCAAGGATGACGGGCATTTCTGCACACTGACCGTTCCCGCCGGTGTCAGATGTACCGTCGACGGCTATGATGATGTCACCGTGAACGGCAGCCCTTACACCGGAACGCTCCTCGGCTCCGGCACACACGAAATTTTCATCCGCGCTTAAACGAACGCATAATACTACCGCCGCTCCCCAATGAACCGGAGAACGGCGGTCATTTTATTCGTTGAGATACAGCCAGACGCGCGAATCGATGATTTTTGCGGTTTCTCCAAGCGAACGCGCACCGCCTTCCCATGCGGACAGCTCTTCCGTTACAATTTCCGCAATGGTCGGATCGGTGATGGGACAGCGGAGTTCATCGAAGAAGTGCATAATTTCCGCCCGGTCATCATCGGTAATTTCAATCACCTGCGAGGCGGTCTGTGCGCGCTGTGCGTCATACTGTGCCGTGTGTGCATCTGCGGCAAGGCTGATGTTGGTGGTCTGCATCCCGCCGATCATGGCAGAAGGCTCTGCGCGGAACACACCATCTCCGTAATAAAAATAACGGTATAGATCCATAGCAGCCCGCAGTGCAGAACGGGCAGCAGGCAGAGATTCCGACAAAATCCCATCATGGCACTGCGCATCATCGGACAACAGAAACCGGATGAATTCCCGGCATCCGTCGGACATGTCGCTGTCTGCGGAAGCTGAGATGAGCATGTTGCTGACCAGATTTGCACCGATCCCCTCATCGCTCGGATAGCCGCAGAGGGTATATGGATGCTCCCCGAACAGCAGCTTCAGCGCAGAAAATGCCTCCATTGTGCGGATATGAACGTTCAGCAGCTTGACATCTCCGGAAAGCAGCGCATCTTTGATATACGGTGCCGTCAGAACATATCGCCCACCGACCATATCACTGCAGATTACCTCTCCGTAATCGGTCACAAGATAGTCGGACGAGAACCGCTGTATAAATTCCACGCGCCGGTGGTAGGCCTCGGAGTCAAAGGACACGCTTTTTGCATCCGCATCGTAAAAATCCACCGCAATGTGATCGCCGATCATATAGGTCGCGGAGTCGCTTGTATGCAGTGCCCGGCACCCCCCGTCCAGCAGATCGGCTTCCATGTCATAGAGCTTTTCCCATGTCAGCGGCGCATCCAGTGTATCCGACAGAGATACAAAGGTATACAGCTGAAAGGACAGCGGAAGCGTATACAGTTTGCCGCGGTACAGACTGGCATTTCTGACACCGTCTGGCAGAAGCGCACCGAATTCCGCCGACAGATCGGTCAAAATTCCCTTATCAAAATACGGCTTCAGATCGTAACGGAAGTCGGAAACCACAAGATCGGGAATGTGCCCCGACAGCATATCCTCGCGCAGCTTTGCTTCCCCATCCGCGACAAAACCGCGGCTGTAATGCTTCAACTCCACATAATAGGCGGGGTTGGTCACATTGAACTGCGCGATCATTTCCGAAAGCCAGCTGTTCCCGGCGGAACCCAGATTGACCAGCGTCAGGACCTGCCGTTCATCCATCAGCGTGTTTTCGCGGATGTCCAGCCGCACAACAGAGGTGATACTCCTTTTGAGCGGAAGATAATACACAGACGACGCATCCATGATATAAATCTGTCCGTTTCCGTTTTCGGTTCCTTCCTCCCAGCGCATGACCTCGGTCATCGTCCCGCCGCCGTCACAACGATACAGAACCTTTTCATGTTCGCAATACATCTGCCCGTCCGCGCCGTAATAAATCCGACAATCATAGATCATCCCGGGCTGTACCGGCAGATCCGTATAATCAAAGGCGGAAAATGTTCCCGTGTTCATATCTACCCGACTGATCAGCGGCATTTCCCGTCCGATGACATAGACCCCCTCCGACTCCATGTGGATTCCAGGATGATCTCCGTACAGCGGAACACTCTGCAAAAGGGACAGCGTTTCATCGTACAGATATGCTTCATTCCAAGCGTTGATGAAGATGCGCAGACTGCCGCCATCCCTCTCGCTGACATGCATTCCCATCAAATCCATGGATGCGGCGGAGATACAGCTGACCTCCTGCCGCGGCAGATCGACCTCATACAGAATCTTCCCCTGACCGTCGGCAATCATCAGAAACGTTTCATACTGGTTATTGCCGCGATGGCTGTAATACACAAATCTGCCGTCCCGCGTCGGATAAACATCAATAACCGACATGGATTTGCGATCGAAATACGGGACAACCGTTTCCGACAGAAGGGTACCGTCCGCGTCATACTCCAATACCGTCACACCGAAATTTCCGGTGATATGCCAGTTGTCGACCGGGATCATCAGATGCCCGTCCCGGAAGAAGATCTTGGATTCCAGCCCGGAACCGATGTGATACCCGCCCGGGTTTTCGAGCAGCTTTTTTTCGTAGACATGCGGACCGGACACAATCAAAACACCGTCATCCTCCGAGACATCCCGTGTATATGCCGGAATCTGCTTTCTGTAGCCGCTCTCCTCCTGTGTACAGGCGGAAAAGAGCAGAAGAACAATCAAACATAATACCCCAAGCACAAAATACCGTTTCATTGCTTCCCCTCCTGTTGCTGTTTCTCTTTTTTACATTATACCAAATATTCTGCCGGATTGCAACGGTTTTTGGACTTAGCGAATGTAAAATGTTTGTTACACTGAAATCAAAACCCGTCCGACACCGGGATAACCGGAGATCGGACGGGTTGGATATTCAGAATTCAGGCATTGACAGTGTCTGCGCTCAGCCTTCCATATCGTACTCGGTCAGCAGAACTTCCTTCCACTCTGCTTCACCGTCCGCCAGATAGAACGTCATAAACGAAAACGGCGTAATTTTTGTCTTGAGTGCAATCGGCAGAACAGCACCGGAAACGGTCACATCGGCTTGTACACCGTCCGTTTCGTAAACACGGATCACAAGACCCTGCCCGTCCTCGGCACGCTTGAGCGCGGAGACGACAACATTGTCACAGTCGACGTTGATTCCCGCAAAGACCTTGTCGGTCAGCTTGCCGGGATGCCAGTTTTCGATGATGTTGGTGGTCGGCTTGTTGAGCAGCTTTGCAGCCTTGATGACAGGCGCAAAGGAATCGCCGACGGGCATCAGCACATAGCGGAACGCGCGCTCACCCTGATCGGTAAAGTCGGACTCTGCGGTTCTCGGTCCGCCGTGGTCGCCGTAGATTGGTGAGCGAACAACGGTGTGATAGATCGTACCGTCACAGACGGAGGAGGAATACGTGTCGCTGTTGCAGATGGCAAAGCCGCCGTTTGTACCCTTTACCGCTGTCCAGCCAAGACCCGGTTCTTCCTCACCGTCGGCAGGACGTTCGATGACGGAGAACGGGATTTCGTAATATGCCTTCGGGTTCTCGACCGCCATCGGCCATGCCAGCTTCAGCATCTTGTGCTTTTCGTGCCAGTCAAGGCGCGCGCGGACATAGAGCGCTTCCTTGCCCTCATACAGCGAGAAATACTGCGTCAGCGTGGAATCGTTATAACGGGAAACAACCTTGACCGTTGCGCGGACGGGACCGGATTCGAGCACAGTCACCTCGGCATCGGAGAAGCGTGCCATGGTGTCGGTGAAGAAGTTCTTTGCGTGCGACCATGCGTCATGGTAATATTCGTCAATGACAGTCGGCACAGCGGCGCGTCCGGTGATGACTTCCTTGCCCGTGCGCTTGTCCACCATCGAGACGATATAACCGGTATACAGCTCAAACTCGATGTGCCAGATGTCGTTTTCAAGCACCGTCGCCGCGCGGTTGTTGGATGTTCTATGACCCTCAAACGCGGTTGCCTTGACCGGGGATTCGGGCGCGATGTAGTCGTCGGGACGGTTCTCATCGGCACCCTGCAGATAGTAGACCGCCCAGCCGAGCGCGGGAACCTTGGCACGGAACGCGATATCGTCGCGCCAGTAACATTCCAGCGTCGTCGAGTGGACAAGCTGGGACGGGACATCATTGCCGTCGGCATCCTTGACGCCGACAGCCTTCTTGTTGACGTTGATGAATTCTTCAACATCGAACGAATGGGGGTTGAAGACGAACACGGGAAGACCTTTTTCGCGGTCAGCGGAGGTATCCACTGCCCACGACAGCGTCTGCAGTGCATTGTTTTCTGCAACAGCGGCGGTTTCACGCGCCATGCCGTACATATACTGTGCATCCTCGTAGACCTCCTTGATGGAACAGCCGTCCATGGAATCGTGGAAGTGTAAGAAGCTGACATTGCGCCATGCGTCTGCGAACTTTTCTGTCGGGTACTTCTTGCCGCACAGCTTGCCTGCGAGGACGGTGTACGATTCTGCCGCGGTCAGCTCATGCTCGGAGCGGCGGATGCCGTTCTTGACCGCGGAAACGGTCGCATAACAGCCGGCAGCATGGTGCTGCAGATCGTCGTGATGTTCGGGAATCGGCGCACCGCTTGCACGGATGGAATCAAAGAAATCAGTGAGATTGGAGAAGGTCACCTCGCATTCGGGATGTGCTTTTTTATAGGCTTCGATCAGTTCAATGTGACGGATGGTCGGACCGCCGCCGTGGTTGCCGACACCGTAGAACAGCGGAAGCTCGTCAAGATCAGTCTTTGATGCTTCATTCAGATAGTTGATACGGTTGTCAAGATCCTCGGGCGTGTTGAAGCGCGCGCAGTACGGGTCAAGAATACGGTACGTCAAAACGGAAGAACCATCGGGTGCGACCCAGTCAAACACATCGGAATCCATCGGCTTTTCGGTGGGCGACGGACGCATGAAGATGTAGCTGTTCATGCCGCTCTTTTTGAGAATCTGCGGCAGGTTGGCGTTATGACCGAAGGAGTCGACATTGTAGCCAACCTTCGCGGTCACGCCGAGCGTTTCCTTAAAATAACGCTGTGCGTATAGCGACTGTCTTGCAAAGCCCTCGCCGGACGGCAGATTGCAGTCGGGCTGAACATGCCAGCCGTTCACAACGATGAATCTGCCCTCAGCCACGCGCTGCTTGATTTCCTCGAACATTTCCTCGTCAAATTCCTCAATCCAGCGGTAAACAGACGCGGACGAACAGACAAACTTGAAGTCCGGGAATTCGTTCATGCGGTCAAGTGCCGAGCGGATGGTAGCCTTGGCTTCAGCGGAACCTTCCTGCCAGCGCCACTGCCAGACAGGGTCAAGGTGCGCATTGCCCACGGCAAAAATTTTGGTTTTGTTTTTCATGGGGTTCTCCTTTATGTATGGTAAAGTAAAATTTGTTTTATATGGTATTGCCTGCAATTGGGGTTTACGGCTATGGTTCGCATAAGCATATTAGCCTTCCCTGGTGAGGGAAGGTGTCGCATGCCCATGGGGCATGTGACGGATGAGTCGTTCTTTTGTTACTTTCCGGTTTGTTGCAAGTAAAAAATATAACAATAAATTTACTTTGCTGCATATTGAACAGCCTTGCCGCCGTACTGTCGACTCATCCGTCTTTCGAAACAATCGCATAAGCGATTTTTTCGAAATCCACCTTCCCTCACCAGGGAAGAATTTTGTGCGAACCGTCAACAAATCCGTCAAGTATAAACGGCTTCTAATCCTGTGATTTCGAACAGCAGCCCGGTACCTTCTGCACCCACCCGATAAATTTGCACGGGCAAATTCAAGACTCCGATGTTGTTCTCCCGCCAATCTTTTGCGGAAGCGGAATCTTCTGCACCCAACCAATGATTTGCCCGGACAGGATCACCGATACCAGCGACCAGAAAAGCCGCTCCCATGACAGATATGTCACGGAAAGTCCAAGTACAAGCAAATCGGAGCCGAGATAAATCCACTGGATCCCAAGCCCGGTGACACGTGACAGTCCCATCGCCAGCGCATCGTCACCGCTCGGCGCACCACCGACACGGACACACAGTCCCGCACCGACACCGATGAAAACGGCACCGGCAATCGCGGCAGTCCACGGAAGAGTCTGCAAACATTGATAGATCGCATGCGGCAGAATCCATCCGAGCCCCTCAAACAGCGCATAAAACAGCGAAAATCCGGCACAGGAAATCAGGGAATAGACGATAAACCGCCTCCCGAGCGTACGCCAGCCGAACAAATAGCAGAGCGCGTTCATGACAAACGATGTAACTGCCGGGGATATGCAGAAATGATGTTCCAGCAAGAGCGTCGCTCCTAGTACACCGCCCTCCGTGACACCGGAAAAAGAATGAATGTGATAAAGTCCAAACGCCTGAATCGCACAGCCGAGCAGCAGAACCAGAACAGGAGCGGTGTGTTCTTTTACCGAGCTGCGTACCCTTTCCGTATCAATCGAGATCATCGAAAATCCTCGTGTCAGGGTCTTCACAAACGGCATCCAGACAATACTTTCCGGTTTGCACAGGCTCACGGTGCAGCCATTTGCCGCGCGTGAAATCAGGGACATCGACCACAGCGCCGCCGCGTGCAATCGACATCTCCGAAAGCGGTCCAATCGCCATCCATGCGACAGTATCGTACGCATCAATCGGCGTATTTTCCCCACGCTTGACCGCCTCGATAAAGGCACGGCATACCAGCCAGTCCATACCGCCGTGCGAACCGCGCTCACCAAGCGATACATATTCACGGTGCAGCGGATGATCGTATGTATCAAAGAATTCCGGCTCGTTTTCGGTCATCGACTCCGCCATGCCGTCAAGGTATACAATCCGTCTGTCCTCCGTACACATACCTTTTGTTCCGCGCACACAAAAACCGCGGCTGTAATACGGTCTTGGCAGTGTTGTGTCCAGCCGCAGATGCACCGTTTCGCCGCCGGCACAGGTGATGATCGTGTCAATCATATCGCCGCACTTGATTTCTTTGCCTGCATAACGGCTGTCATCGCTGAATTTCTCGTCAATATAGGTCTTGAGTCCCCGGGCTTTGGAGGCAAAGGACGACAAGGTCAGCATACGGTTGCCGCGGTTGACAGACAAAACCTTGGAGATCGGTCCGAAGTCATGCGTCGGATAGAAATGGAAGTTCCGCTGCTCCATTGATTCAAGCCGGAAGTTCGGTACCGCAGGATCGGTCTTCTCCGGAGCAAAAACAAAACGGCAGTTGTGCATATAGCCGCCGTCACAGTGAACAACCTCGCCGAACAGTCCTTTTTTCACCATGTTCAGTGCCATCATTTCGCGCCGTCCGTAGCAGCAGTTTTCCAGCATCATGAGCGGAACGCCGGTCTCCTCATACGCATTGATCAGATCCCAGCATTCCTGTAAATCGTAGGCGCATCCGACCTCAATGGCTGTATATTTTCCGGCACGCAGCGAAGCCGCCGCCATTGCCGCACGATTTTCCCAGCCATTCATAAACAGAATCGCATCCAATGTCGGATCCGCAATGACCTCGCGCCAGTGCGTTGTCGTCATTGGCACTGCCCGCCCTGTCGCTGTAAGAATGTCACAGGCAGCAGCCAGATTCTTTTCTGACAGATCACACAAAAAAGCAATTTCCACATCCCGCATCTGCGACAGACATTCCCGCAGAACACCCTGTCCGCGCGCACCGCAGCCGATATAACCGACGCGGATGGTTGATTTCATATTCATTATCTTCACCCTTTCCGGGATAATCATTATTGTCATATCGATTATAACATATCTTTGTGCCGCTGTCAATCTGTTTTTTTATTTGAAATTGCGATAAGCACTGATACGTTCTTGAATTATTCATATATTATTTTCAAAACATACAAAAAACACAAACGAATTGCTGATATAATATATAATAGATAGTTATGCGACAATCTGACACACATACGAAGGAGCGCTGTAAAAACATGCGGCCCCAGCCAAACATCAATACGAAAGGACATCAAACATGAAACATTCCATACGCATCGCCTGTGCCCTGCTTGCACTTCTGACCATCACCCCCGCCATCGTCTCCTGCGGTACCTCCACTGACAACGGTCCTGCAACAAATGCAGGAACCAACGCTGTCACAGATACGCAGCCCGTAACCGAGGACCCGAATGCCATTCACGACAATCTTCCGGAGTTGAATTTCAACGGTGAAACAGTATCCATCATGCACTTCGGTCTGGAAACGATGGGCGGCAATGACTCCTCCGACTGGGATCGCGTTGCTGGTGATGTTGTTGCTGATGCCGTCGTCACCCGTGACCGTGCAACCGAAGAACGCTTGAATGTCACCATCGCCTATGAAGCAGGCTCCGATGACTGGGGCACATACCCCGGAGAAGTCCAGAAAATGATCCAATCCGGAGACTGTCCCTATGACATTTTCTTTCTGGAATCCTCCCAGTGCTTCCGTCTGTCTCTGGATGGTTATTTCCGTGAAGTATCCAATCTTGCACACATCGACCTCACCCAGCCTTGGTGGTACCGCGACTTTATGGACGGCGGTTCCATTTCCACCGATAAGCGCTATTTCTTAACCGGTGCTTTCTCCATCTCCACACTGGAAGGCGCATCCTGCACCATTTTCAATAAGAAAATCTACAACAACTATTTTGAATCCTACACAGAACTTTATGATATGGTCGACGAACATAAGTGGACCTACGACAAATTCATCGAGCTGTGCCGCGATGTCTATCAGGATGTCAACGGCAACGGTGAAGCCGATTCCGGTGACCTGTACGGTCTTTTCAACCGCGGACAGCAGACGGTCAACTATGTCTCCATGTCCACGGGTCTGACGTATCTGCAGCGCGATGACAACGGTCTGCCGGTGCTCGATCTCTACAACGACGACTCCATCCGCTGGGTGGAAAAGCTCTACACCATCCTCAAAGAGCACAACATTTCCTACACGGATAAGGACATCGACGGCATCGCGCACTTTGCAGATGGCAATGCGCTGTTCTTCCTTGGATGGCTTTCGGAATACACAGATGAGGTCATCCGCGGCATGGAAGACCCCTATGGCGTGCTCCCGATGCCGGTGCTGGATGAGGGCATGGAGTATATGTCCGCCGCAGGTACCGTCAACGGTCAGTCTGCCGTCATCCCGGTCACAACGGACGAAGCTCGTCTGGAGCTGTGCGGTGCGACACTCGAATCGCTGTCCATCGAAGCATACCGCACCGTCATTCCTGCATGGTATGAGGTTGCCCTCAAGTCCAAGCACGCTGACACTGAACGCGATGCGGATATGATTGATGTCATTTACAACACCATCGATACCTCGTTTATCATGATTGCCGACAAGCTGCTCGGCACCGGCTCCTTCTTCTGGTCGATGCTCGGTGCATCCAAGAAGACACCCGGTGAATTTGCTTCCTATTATGAAAAGCAGGCAAAGACCTTTGACAAGAAGTGGGCATCCATGCTGGAAGCATTTGCCGAACTGGAATCGTAAACCATGCTGTATCTGATTACATTTCTGGAGGGTGTCATCTCCTTCATTTCTCCCTGTATGCTGCCGATGCTGCCGCTTTATGTTTCGTATTTTGCGGGAGCATCCGGTCAGAACCGGGACGGCGAGGACAACAACGGCAGCAGACGGGTATTCCTGCACGCCTGTGCCTTCGTTGTCGGATTTTCTGTTGTCTTTGTTGCGCTCGGCGTCTTTGCCGGCTCTCTCGGACGACTGCTGACCCGTTATCAGAGTGCGCTCAACATTGTCTGCGGCATCATCGTCATTCTTCTGGGACTATCCTATCTGGAAGTGTTCCGGATCCCCTTCTTCAGCGGCATGAAGTCCGCGCAAAAGGCAGGAAGCACCGTATCGGCGTTTCTGTTCGGCGTGGTCTATTCTGTCAGTCTGACCCCGTGCGTCGGTGCATTTCTGGGTTCTGCGCTGATGATGGCATCCTCCGCCGGCGGTGCAGTGCGCGGTGCGGTGCTGCTGCTCTGTTATGCGCTGGGTCTCGGCATTCCGTTCCTGCTGTCCGCCGTTCTGCTGGAACAGCTGCAATCGGCGTTCCGCTTCATCAAACAACACTACCGGATCATCAACACCGTCAGCGGCATATTTCTGATTGTCATCGGCATCTGCATGATGCTCGGCTGGATGAATCGCGTGTTGGCATTCTTCTCATAGAGGTAACACACCCATGAATCAGAAAAAGAAATTTTCGGTTATCCTGATCGTTCTGCTCTTTGTTCTCGCCGGCGCCATGTTCGCATACCGTCATCTGTCCGATAAAATCACCCCGGATACCGGAGCTTCCCTGCTTGGGCAAACAACTGACACCGTGAAAACCGGGATTGAAACGGCAGACCCCGCCGGCACCGAAGAGGAACCGGCAAACCCAGTCACAGAAGAAGCCGCAGACAGCAGCACGTTCGACGCTATGGATTTCACGGTGTATGACAGCGACGGCAATCCCGTCAAACTTTCCGATTTTTTCGGCAAGCCGATTCTGATGAATTTCTGGGCAACCTGGTGTCCGCCTTGCAAAGCGGAGCTGCCGGATTTTGATGCGGTATATGCCGACTACGGCGAGGATGTTGTGTTCATGATGCTCAATATGACCGACGGAAGCCGTGACACGGTTGAAAGTGCGTCTGCGTTTGTTGCAGACAACGGCTACGCATTCCCGGTATATTTTGACTGTGATCTTGATGCAGCATACACCTACGGTGCAGCTTCGATTCCCATGACCGTACTGATCGGTGCGGACGCAAATATCGTCGGCGCACAGGTCGGTATTCTCACAGAAGAACAGCTGCGTGCGATCCTCGACAACGTACTTTCCAACCAGAACTGACAAGGAGACTCCCATGAAAATCAAAGAAAATCCCGATAAAGAAGTCGTAAAAACCGTCCGCGAAGGGCTGAAGGCCAAAGACGGCTACTGTCCCTGCCGTCTCGGCCGTGACGAAGACAACAAATGTATATGCAAGGAATTCCGCGAGCAGATCAAGGATCCGAATTTTGAAGGATACTGCCACTGTATGCTGTATTACAAATCTCTGGAAGATTGAGGGCTGCACGTATGACAGATGGCAGAACCGGCTATGCTGATTCTGCGCGCAGAATGCACACGGCAGATCTCCGTTGATTTTCTGCATCGCAATCCGCAATTACGAAAGGATGCGCACATGCTCATGTCCGTTCCCCCCACCCCCACCGCACAGGATGCGGTGCTCGCCCGTATGTCTGCGGTTCTGAACCATGCAGCTGAAACAGAACATGTCACCCCGGATGAGTTCCGTGCCGCCATTGAGGAGGCCATTGCATACGCAAAACTGTCCCCCGTCGACATGTCATACGATACCAGCTCCCCCGAGGCATTTGTTCTGTCTCTGGTCGGACGGTTGTTTTGAAATCAAAATCCTGCCGAGGTGCTGCAAGAACATGCAGTACCTCGCCTTTTCTTTCTTTTTGTATATTGACATCACCGACAGTATTTGATATAATAATATAAATACATTTTTTGCCGGTTACTCCTGTTTGCCGGCAACACCTGCCCAATGATGAGAGGAGCATAACCATGGCTGCCAAGAAACCAAATTATCTGACTGTCGACCGCGTAGAAGACGGCGTGGTCATTATGATCGATGAAAAAGAATCCATTTACCGTATCACCACCGATATGCTCGGTCTTGTTCCGCGTGATGGTGATGTTCTGCGTGTCACCGTTGACGCCGACGGCATGATTCAGTCGGCTGAGGTTGATGCCCAGGCAACCGAGGAACGCCGTGCTGCCATGCGTGCCAAGCTGCAAAGTATGCTCGGCTGAGAATCATCAGGAAAATGGCTGTCAAATCACAATCCCACCGTGCGCAGCAGGAGGATGCACTGGACGCAAAGGCGTTTGCTCTGTGTTCAGAACTCCCTGCATTTGTCACGGCATATCTATCATCGAGAAAAGGCAATTCCACAGCAAAAACCCGTGTGTCTTATGCGTACGATCTCCGTCATTTCTTCACCTGGCTGCACGACAGTACTCCATCGCTCATTGATCGAAAGCTCTGTGAAATCACCATCGACGATCTTGCAGCTCTGCGCGGCTCTGACATTGATGCATATACGGCACACCTCTGGAGTACCGGCAATCATTATGCCGGCGTACACCGCAAGTTCTGCTGTCTGAATTCCTTTTTTCTCTATCTGATCCGCAAGGATCTTTTATCGGCAAATCCGATGGACAAGGCCGAAAAAATCACAAAAAACGAAAGCCGTCACGAACGTCACGTCATCAAGCTTCAGCCAAAAGAAATTCCGGCGCTGCTGGATACGGTGGAAGGAACGGGCGCACATATTCCCGAGGACTGTATGCAGGGATTGTCCCAACGGCAGAAATCGGCACTTGCCCGCAGCCGTGTCCGCGATCTTGCCATTTTCACGGTTCTGCTCGGTACGGGAATCCGTGTATCCGAATGCGTCGGCATCAACATCTCCGACCTGGATTTGGAAAACTGCACGCTGGAGGTCGACCGCAAAGGTGCCAAGCGACAGAAAATTGCCCTCTCTGATGAGGTCATTGCCGCGCTTTCGGACTATCTCGAACAACGGAAAGCAATCACGCCGGCTGATGAAGCCGATACCGATGCGCTGTTTCTTTCCGAGCGCAGACGTCGGATGTCCGTGCAGACCGTTGAGGTGCTGGTACATAAGTACACGACGCTGATCGGTACAAAGGAGCATATCACACCGCACAAGCTGCGCAAGACCTATGGAACTGAGCTCTATAACGAAACCGGTGATATTTTCCTTGTTGCGCAGGCGCTCGGTCACAGCGATGTCAATACGACAAAGCAGTATTACGTTGAAGAATCGACTGAAAACCTCCTCCGACACCGCAATATCTTCCAAATGCGAAAACCAAAAAACGAGGATTGATTCACATATGTACCATCCCATCCGTCATTTCCGTGTCATCACACGCCACCGTCACCGCGTCATCGCGCATTGCTTCCGCGCTGGCATCGGTATGCAGGGACTGTTTCACGATCTGTCCAAGTATTCACCTGCTGAATTCTGGACCGGAGCAAAGTATTTTCAGGGGCGCCGCTCACCGAATGCCGCGGAACGCGAAGAAAAAGGCTATTCCGAGGCATGGATGCACCACAAGGGACGCAACCGTCACCATTTTGAATACTGGCGCGATTTTTCCGTAACGGCACACACCAATCTCCCCGTAAAAATGCCGCTCCGATTTGTCATGGAAATGTTCTGTGACCGTGTAGCGGCATCCAAGATCTACCGCGCATCCGATTATGACGATGGACACCCTCTGCGCTATTTCCGCGGCGGACCGGACAAAACCGAAATGCATCCGCAGACCGCGGCGCTGCTGGAATCACTTCTTTGTATGCTTGCACAAGAAGGTGAGGAGCGTTGTTTTGCGTATCTGCGTTCACTCAATCCGCACGGCGAGTATCCCGAAACACTTCCCTATCCGATCACACCCGCAGATCAATGATATAACAGGAGGTTCCGCAAATGCCGTTTCTGATGATCCGACAGGATATAACCCAAATGAAAGTCGATGCCATCGTCAATGCCGCAAACAGCACCCTTATGGGCGGCGGCGGTGTTGACGGCGCCATTCATCGCGCCGCAGGTCCGAAGCTGCTTGCCGAATGCCTGACCCTTGGCGGCTGTAAAACGGGTGAGGCAAAAATCACACGCGGGTATCGCCTTCCCGCAAAGCATGTCATTCATACTGTCGGTCCTGTCTATCGCGGCGGCATGAGCGGCGAACCGATTCTGCTGACAGCCTGCTACCGCAATTCTCTGCTTCTGGCAAAAGAAGCCAACTGTGAAACGGTTGCATTTCCCCTGATCTCCGCCGGAGTCTACGGGTATCCGACACAGGATGCCATCCGGATTGCCGCCGATACCATCCGCACCTTTCTTGACGAACACGACGACAGCATGACGGTCTATCTTGTTATCTTTGATCGGAATGCAATGGAAACGGGACGCGAGCTGTTCCCAGACATCGCGTCATACATCGATGATCGGTATGTCCTCGCACACACCGACGCACAGGAAACCGTGTCCGCACGCAAGCAGACAGCAAAGGGGTTCTTTCTTGGCAGAAGCAAGCGCGAAAAAGAAGATTTTTCCGACCGTCAACCCCTGCCGCCCTCCTCAGCCGGCACCATGCACACCCAGCCTCTGTATCGCCCCACATCCAAAGAAGAAGCATCGATCCCGCATGAACCCGTCTTCGATGCCGCGCCGATGCTGTCGCTGGAAGAACGGCTTGCCATGGAGGATGAGAGCTTTTCGGAGATGCTTCTGCGCAAAATCGATGAATCCGGCATGTCCGATGCACAGTGCTACAAAAAGGCAAATATCGACCGCAAGCTCTTTTCCAAGATTCGTTCCGACAAATACTACAAGCCATCCAAGCAGACCGTCCTCGCATTTGCCATCGCACTGCATCTGCCAATCGGAGAGGTGCGCGATTTGCTTGCACGTGCAGGCTTTGCCCTGTCTCATGCAAACAAATTCGATATCATCATCGAATATTTCATCGAAAGCGAAAATTACGACATTTTTGCCATCAACGAAGCGCTGTTTGCATTCGATCAGACACTGCTCGGTGCCTGATGATTTGTCGCTTTCCATGCGACACATCCGCACAAAAAATATGATATACTATGGTCACAGGATCAGAAAACGATCCGTGACCATTTTTTTTGATGAAAAGGAGACATCTATCATGACAAAGAATCTCACAACAAGCAACACAACCGAACTCGTATTCATCCTTGACCGCTCGGGATCGATGGCCGGACTGACATCCGACACCATCGGCGGCTTTAATGCCATGATCGAGAAACAGAAAACAACGGACGGCACTGTCCTTGTATCCACCGTTTTGTTCGACCATGAAACCGTTGTGCTTCATGACCGTGTCCCGCTGGAAGATGTCCGCCCGATGACAGAGCACGATTATTCCGCCCGCGGCTCGACCGCACTGTTCGATGCGGTAGGCGGTGCAATCCATCATATCGGCAACATTCACAAGTATGCGCGCCGCGAGGATGTCCCTGCAAAGACGCTGTTTGTCATCACAACGGACGGTATGGAAAACGCCAGCCGCCGATATGACAGAGAGAAAGTCAAATCGATGATCGAGCGGCAGACCAAGCACTTTGGTTGGGAATTTTTATTCCTCGGTGCCAACATCGATGCAGCAGAAACAGCGGAGAGCATCGGCATTCACAAGGATCATGCTGTGGACTATGTTGCCGATGCACGCGGAACGCATAAAAATTATGCAGCCGTCAGCGCAGCTGTCACGCAGGTTCGTGCCTGTGAGCCGCTTGGAACGGAATGGCGGAAAGACATCGACCGCGACTATCAGAAGCGCCGGGGGTTGTTTCGCAAGTAAAGCACAGATAGATACAAAGGACAGGCGGAGGAAACGATTCCATCCGCCTGTCCATTTTTTTGAAACAGAAAATTACCGGTTTCTGATATAATACTTGTTTCCGCCCTCGAAGAAATCGGGAGAACGGAGCGCATCCAGACCCATGATGTCCAGAAGACGCACATAATGCGTATGCATTCCACCGTCTTCATACAGATCGATGACCCGTCCGCCGCGCAGCTCGTCATGTGTGGACATGTCATAGCCAATGGATGATGCATATGCAAGCGTGATGCCGCAGTACTGTGCCTGATAGGTGCAGAGATGATCGTGACCGCAGAAAATGCCGCGGACATCGCCTCTTTGCAGACATGCGGTAAACAGTCCGGTATTTAGCTCCGAGCAGCCGACCGATTCGCGCTTGCAGCCGATCAGATTCGTCTGTTCCGGATTCTCAGCACAGAGATAATGCTCCGGCGTCGGGATATGCATATACATGACCGCGGGAATTTTCGCGCCGTTGTCCTGCTCCATTTCCAGTGAGGTATTGTAATACCACATCACCTGGTCAGGCATCGGCATGGATGCGTCATTGCCGGTACACATCGGATGCTCCAGCCGCATATTGGTGTCGGCGGGCAGACCGAACTGTCTGATATACCGTGTATAATACTGTCCTGAATCGAGCGCGAAAATATTGTACGCAACACGCCGGTCACAGTCAATTTTTGATGAGAACACGGGAAGGACATAGTTGCCGATGCCGCTGATCTCACTGGGACCGGATGAGGACAGGCACAGTGGAAAGGATTCGCAGACCGCCTGCTGTTCTTCCACGGGAAGTCCGGTTTCGCGGTCGTGATTGCCCCAGACATGCGCCCAAGGAATACCGCGTTTGTGCAGCGGTTCGAGAATATCGGCAAGATAGGCGTGCAATAACGCCGGGCGGCAGATTCCTCCGTCATAACCGGAGTCCACCGAAATGTCACCGCCGAGCAAAACGAGATCGGGATACACAGACTGTACCAATGCTTCAATGCCCGCCGTCAGCTTCGGAGAATGATTGACACCGCCGTGCAGATCCGTCAGCATCAGAATGCGGAAGGAGCCGTCACGGTGAAAGCGGAGCGGGACACGGGTTTTCTGTTTTACCATGCATAATCCTCCTCTATCAGTCACGGATGCGGACATAATACTTATCGCCGCCCTCAAAGAAGCCGGGATCGCGCATGGCCGCAATGCCGATCAGATCCATCAGCCGTACCTGATGCGTTTTCATCGTACCGTCTTCATAAAGATCAATGATGCGTCCGCCGCGCAGATCGTCATGTGCTGACATATCAAAGCCGAGTGCGCCGTCATAGGCAAGCGTGATGCCGCAGTATTCCGCTGAAAAATCGCAGTAATGCTCATGTCCGCAGAAAATGCCGCGGACATCACCGCGTGCAAGACACGCTGCAAACAGTCCGGAATTCAGCTCAGAACAGCAGACTGCCTCACGCTTGGCACCGCGCAGATGGGTATCCTCCGGATTGCGCGCTGCATGGAAATGCTCCGGCAGCGGAACATGCATATACATGACCGCCGGAATCCGCCGTCCTGCCCTTTGTTCCGCGGCTGAGGAAGTCTGATAGTACCACATAACCTGATCGAACATCGGTCCTGCCTGCACACTGCCGGAACACATCGGATGCTCCAGCCGGATTTTCGTATCCTCCGGAAGTCCGAACTGCTTGATATAGTCGGTATGCTCACGGTGAGAATCAAGCGCAAACACATGGTAGGCGACATCATCGCTGCCTGATGCGAGAATCGGCAGAACATAATTACCCACACCGCTGATATCCGTCGGACCGGATACGGACAGGCATCCGGGAACGCTCTCAAACACCGGCTGCTGTTCGGCGTTGGTCATACCGGATTCCCCGTCGTGATTGCCGTAGACATGTGCCCACGGAATCTTCCTGCGGTACACCGGCTCAAGGACCTCACAGAGATAGTCATACAGGGTTGTTTCGTTGATGGCATCGAACATGCTGCCGGCAACCGTATCACCGCCGACCAGGACAAGATCGGGATTGGCATGTGCCGTCAGCGCATCCAGCGCCTGCGTCAGCTTTGGGTTATGATGGGTTCCGCCGTGAAAATCGGAAACCATAAGAATGCGGAAATGACCGTCTGCGTGAAATCGCAGCGGCTGTTTATGTTCAGACATGGAAACAGTACCTCCTCACAGTGTTATCATTAATCGATTGCAAAATTGCATTTTGCAATCGGTTTCATCGGGCTGACGCATAGCCAACGAAGTTGCAGCGCAACTTCTGAAGAAATGCAATGCATTTCTTCGGATGGCGTCCCTTTGGTCG
>SVRM01000022.1:0-17963 GCA_015064785.1 Oscillospiraceae bacterium | reverse complement strand
TTTGAAGGTGTCTTTTTGGGCGGGAAACCCGCCCAAGCGACGCAATTTGTTTATATATCGCCCTTTGGGCGATGAAGGTAGGCAATTTTGCAATTGCCTAGTGTTATCATTAGTATATCACAAATCCTCCGAAATAGCAAGACCCCGGAGCCATTGGTGCATAAAAGAACGGTCCGATGCATAGAATCCAACGAATTCCCATCACGGAAAGGAGCGACCTTCATGTATCCCGATCCCCAGAATCCCTCAGTTCCCGTTCCCGATACCCGCGTACCTCCGCCGTTGTCCGACGATACGGCATCCGGCACACTCATCATCACCGCCGGCTATGGCGGACGCGCTTTTCCGCTTGCCAATGTCCGTGCCGAGGTCTATGTTCCCGCAGAGGAGTCCGATCCGACAGCGCCGGGCGAGGTTCTGTATGCTGTCCGCGAAACCGATGAAAGCGGCATTGCTCCGCCTCTGACGGTTCCTGCGCCGGATGCGGCGCTGTCGGAATCGCCGGGCAGTGCCTTCCTGCCGTTTTCCATTGTCCGCATTCGAGTCTTCCGCGACGGATTTGCTCCGCAGGAGGCAGAACAGGTTCCCGTTTTTGCCGGTATCCGTTCCCTGCAATATTTTGAAATGGTGCCGCTGTCCGAGGGAGAACGGTATATGGCGCCTGGCGGTGTATTTACAACGGTTTCAGATTCGGTGCAGAACAATCTTTAAGGAAAGGAGCCGGATATCATGCCAAATGTTACGCCAACCATACCGACATCGATTACCGTGCATCTTGGTGCGCCGAATCAGCCGGCAGAGAATGTCACCGTACCGTTTCTCGACTATGTCAAAAATGTTGCTTCCAGTGAAATCTATCCGACCTGGCCGGAAAACGCCATCCGTGCCAATATGTATGCACAGATTTCCTTTGCGCTCAACCGCATTTTCACCGAATACTACCGTTCCCGCGGCTATGATTTCGACATCACCAATTCCACGGCATATGACCAGTATTTCGTGCGCGGACGGACCATATTTGACAACATCTCCCGCATTGCCGATGATATTTTCGACAGCTATGTAGTCAAGGGCGAGGGCATCGAACCGTATTTCACGCAGTACTGCAACGGAACCACCGTCACCTGCGACGGACTGTCCCAATGGGGGACGGTACCGCTGGCGGAGGACGGATTTCTGCCCTACCAGATTTTGCAGTATTACTACGGTGATGATGTCAGCATCCGGCAGAATGTCCCCATCGACGATCTGCCAGCTTCCTATCCCGGTGTGCCGCTCCGGCTCGGTTCTGTCAGCAACGCTGTCAAAAACATTCAGCTCCGACTGAACCGCATTTCCCGCAACTATCCTGCCATTCCGAAAATCTATCCGACTGACGGCGTATTTGCCGTGGAAACGGAGGATGCAGTCAAGGAATTTCAACGGATCTTCAATCTGACACCGGACGGTATTGTCGGACGATCGACGTGGTACGCCGTCAACCGGATTTTCAATGCGGTCAAACGGCTGAACGAACTGAATTCCGAGGGGCTGCGCTATTCGGATATCTCCACGGCGTTTCCGCAGACCCTGCGGGAAGGTGATCGCTCGCTTGCCGTCCAGACCTTGCAGTATCTGCTTGCCTATATCGCGGTTTTTGACAATTCCGTACCGCCGATTCCCGTTACCGGCTTTTTCGGACCGCAGACACGCGATGCAGTTCTGGCATTCCAGTCCAGCCGCGGTTTGACACCGGACGGCATTGTCGGCGCCTTCACATGGGATGCCATTTATGATGCTTATCGCGGCATCATTCTGTCTCAGCCATCACAGTCCTTTGCCAACACGCCGTCACCGTTTCCTGGGACCTTCCTTGTCCGCGGCTCCTCCGGTGATGATGTCCGGATACTTCAGGAAAATCTCGTCACCGCGGCAACTGTCTGGTCAGAAATTTCACCGCCTTCTGTCACAGGCTATTTCGGATCTGCAACACAGAATGCCGTCACTGCTTTCCAGGAGCTGGAGGGCATTGAGCCGAACGGCATCGTCGGACCGATCACATGGACCGCGCTGTCCCTTGCCGCCGCCGATATCGCCGACGGTAATCTGCGCGTCCGCAGTCAGTTTTCACCGAACACATGAACACAACCGTTCCGATCCGTATACAGGGGGATGATTATGCAGATTGCACCCAATCCCACATCCGTCAATCATACCGTCAAAGAACACAACATCCGTGAATTGCAGGAAAAGCTGCGCGGACTTTCCTACAGTGACGATACCCTGCCCCGCCCGCCTGTCACCGGTGTCCGCGATGAGATCACCGACCGCGCACTGCTGGCATTTCAGCGGCAGACAGGTCTGGAGGAAAGCGGAATTGCTGATCTGGCAACCTGGAATGCACTGGACGACGCACACAGCAAAGCTGCCATGCAGTACACTCCGCTCACACCGCTGTACCCCGTACCCGGGAATGCGTTTTTTGCACTTCCTCTGCCAGACAGCTTTGTGTATCTTTTGCAGGTTCTCCTCTCATCTCTCTCAGCACAGTCAGAAGCAATTCCGCCGACTGCGGTGAACGGCAAATACGATGAGCCGACCGCACGTGCCGTCTCCGCCGTGCAGTCGCTGTCCGGTCTGCCGCCGACAGGACGCATGGACGCACCGACATGGACCGCACTGGCAGCACTGTATAATCTGGAAACGATCAAATTCATTTCCTCACCGCCGATCCAATGATTGGAGAAGGAATGTTCCGTCAGATGGTGATTTTTCCTTCATAATACTTGCAATTTTGTGTATCTTGTGATATACTTATCTGCGTCATCCCATCAAGAAAAGGACATATCACATGAACACGCAAAAAAACAATTCCGCGATCTCCGCACTCCAGGTTCTGTTGGCGGCATTGCTCTGGGGAACCCTCGGTGTTTTTGTCACATTTCTGCGGCAGGCCGGCTTTTCCACGCTTCAGATCGTCTTCCTGCGCGCCGCAGTCTCCGTTCTTCTGCTCGGTATCTTCATCTTTCTCCGTGACCGCTCAAAATTCCGTATCCGGCTGCGCGACAGCTGGATTTTCATCGGCACGGGACTGATCAGCTTTACTTTGTTCACAGTCTGCAATCAGATTGCGATGCGGCTCTGCTCTTTGTCCATCGCCGCAGCACTGCTCTACACGTCCCCTGCATTCATTCTGATTTTTTCGGCTGTCATCTTCCGCGAACGCCTGACCGCCGCCAAGCTCATCTCCATTGCTGTCACTGTCTTCGGCTGCTTTCTGGTGTCCGGACTGCTGACACCAGGTGCTGTGATTTCCGGTGCGGGCATTCTTGCCGGTATTGCATCCGGTCTGTGCTATGGACTTTACAGCATTTTCGGTCGGTTCGGTGTCGAAAAATACGATTCCCTGACCGTGACGTTTTACACGTTTCTGTTAGCCGCGGCAGCTTCCCTGCCCTTTGCCGATTTCGCATCCATGCCTGCGGTCTTTTCCTCCGCCGACTGGGTTCTGCCGCTCGTCTGTGCATTCGGTCCCGTCACGTGTCTGCTTCCTTATCTATTTTATACCGCCGGTCTTGCGGGACTGGAACCGAGTACTGCCGGCATCCTCGCCACGCTGGAACCGGTTGTCAGCGCGCTGCTCTCCGTCCTTATCTTCCACGAGGATATGAACTGGCAGAAGGTGCTCGGCATGGTTTGCATCCTCGGCTCAGTGGTCATCGTCAATCTCCACCCGGCGAAAAAGAAAACCAAATAAAATTTTCAGCGCAGACCATTCCCCAATCGGAATGTCTGCGCTGTTTTTATACAGTTTCTTACTTAAACAGCTCTGCCGCCAGCGTCATACGCTCTGCAATCTTCACGCCAAACGGACAGCGCTCCTCACATGCCTGACAGCCGATGCAGGCATCCGCATGGACAGCCAGCCCGTCATAATGTGCTCTGACCGATGCGGGAACGTCCTTTTGTACCGTTGCAAGGTCGTAATACTTGTTGACCATGGCAATGTCGATGTTCACAGGACACGGCTTGCAGTGACCGCAGTAGGTACACTGTCCTGCATAAGCATGGCGCGGTGCATTCGCAAGCACGGAAGCATAATCCTTTTCTTCGTCTGATGCCGTTTCGTACTTCATGGCATCGTCCACATGCCAGACCTCTTCGCATCCGATCAGCACCGATGCGACGGCAGGTGTGGTCAGACAGTAGTGAATACACTGCGCCGGGGTCAGCGCCGCACCGAAGGGAGATCTCGCCGCATCAAACAGCCGTCCGCCGCCGTAGCACTTCATAACAGTAATGCCGACACCGCGTGCTTCACAGATGCGGTACAATTCCGCACGTTCTCTGGCAATGCCGCCAAGGGACGCTTCGTATTCGTCGGCAAAATAGTCCTCAATTTCCTCCGTTGCGGGAAGCAGGTCATACGCGGGATTCATGCTGAACAGGATGACCTCCACATCTCCGCCTTCTGCCGCCAGACGTGCGATATCCGGGTTGTGCGTACTCAAACCGATGTGTCCGATTACGCCCCTTTCCTTCAGCTCTTTTGCATAGTCCATCATGCCGCCGGACAGCACTCGTTCCCAGTCATCATGTCGGTCGACGAAATGAATCATGCCGATGTCGATGTAATCGGTTTCGAGCCGCATCAGCAGATCGTCAAAGGCTGCCCGAACCTCGTCCATTTCACGGGTACGGACATACTGTCCGTCGCGGTGTGCCGAACCGAGATGCCCCTGAATCACCCATTTGTCGCGCTTGCCGCGGAGTGCTGCACCGATATCGGAGCGCACTTTCGGTCCGGACATGAAGCAGTCGAGAATGTTGATACCGTATTCCTCACAGCGGTCAATGACTGCCCTCACCTCCTCTGTCGTATGACGCGCCAGCCACTCACCGCCGAGACCGATCTCGCTGACAGACAGACCGGTATTGCCAAGTTCTCTGTAAATCACAATGAATCCTCCGTTGTTTCTGTGTTTTTCTGTATGTATCTTTATTATACCTTGTTTTTCGCAAAAAAGCAAGTATCCTCCGTCATTTCCTCAAAAAGTGAATATCGAATCTTTTTCACATTTCAACCAGAATATCACAAAAGCTCTTGACCTTTTCCCTGTTTCGGTTTATAATATAGGAAAAGACATTATTTCCTTACCTTTGAAAACGAGGCACATCATGACTGCAATCAAACATCTTTTCCGTCCCAAACGCGATGTGGATATGACCGAAGGCTCGATCATCCGTCATCTGATCACATTCGCATTTCCGCTTCTCATCGGAAATATTTTTCAGCAGCTGTATAACACGGTCGACACCTGGGTTGTCGGCAATTACGTCTCCAACGAAGCGTTTTCTGCCGTCGGCACAGTCGGTCCGATCATCAATATGCTCATCGGCTTCTTTCTTGGGCTTTCATCAGGTGCCGGCGTTGTCATCTCCCAGTACTACGGCGCGAAAAAATACGACAAGGTGCAAAATACCGTTCATACGGCGATCCTCATGACCATCATTCTCGGTGTGATCTTTACCTTTCTTGGCATCGGCATGGCACCGTTCATGATCCGCTTCATGAAAACACCGGAATCGGTCATTCCGCAGTCCACGGCATATCTGACCATTTACTTTTCCGGTGTCATCGGACTGATGCTGTACAACATTGGCTCGGGTATACTGCGTGCGGTAGGCGATTCCCAGAGACCGTTTTATTTTCTCGTCGTTTCCGCTGTCATGAATACCGTTTTGGACCTGGTATTTGTTTTGGCGTTTGACATGGGCGTTGAGGGTGTTGCGCTGGCAACCGTCGTCGCACAGTGTACCTCTGCCGTGCTTGTCATCATTACGCTGATGCGTACCGATACCTGCATTCATCTTTCATGGAAAAAGCTGAAAATCCACTGGGACATGATGAAAAAAATCATCCGTGTCGGCATCCCTGCAGCCATTCAGATGGCAATTACGTCGTTTTCCAATGTTTTTGTGCAGTCGTATATCAACCATTTCGGTGCAGACTGCATGTCCGGCTGGACCGCCTATTCCAAAATTGACCAGCTGATCTTTCTGCCGATGCAGTCACTGGCACTGGCATCGACGACCTTCGTTGGACAGAACCTCGGACAGAATCAGGTGGAACGCGCAAAGAAGGGCGTTTCCATCTCCCTCATGCTGTCTGTAATCTCAACCATCATTGTCATGATTCCCGTCATCATCTTCTCCGGATCATTTGTTGCATTTTTTAATGACAAGCCGGAGGTCATTGAATACGGGACGCTGTTCCTGCATTGGATCACACCGTTCTACGTTCTCTGCTGTGTCAATCAGGTTTATTCCGGCGCATTGCGCGGTGCGGGAAACAGCCGTGCGCCGATGGTTATCATGCTGGTATCGTTTGTCGCGTTCCGACAGCTCTACCTGTTTATCGTCGCCAACTTCATTTCCAATACGGTTCTGCCGATTGCCATGGGTTATCCGGCCGGATGGCTGCTCTGCTCGTCGCTGACATATATTTATTATAAACACGTCAAGCTCGCCAAAAGCCGTCTTGTGGAAGACACAGATCAGGAAAAACAACCGGCATAACACAGAAAGGAACCACAGCTATGCTTGAAAACACACTGTACCGTTTACAGAGGGGACTGGGACTCACCGTCGTATACTTCGGCGGCTCGATCACGGAAGGCGCGGGTGCGTCCTCTTATGACAACTGCTGGGCAGCGAAGACAACCGCATTTCTGAGAGACGCTTATCCGGCATGTAAGATCAACCACGTATCCGCTGCCATCGGCGGTACGGGAACCATGCTCGGTGTCTACCGCTGTGACCGTGATGTCTGCTCTCATCATCCAGATCTGGTCTTCTTTGAGTTCTGCGTCAATGACATGAACGGTGACTTCATGACGCTTGCCAACAATTCGGAATCCATCATCCGCAAGATCCGCGCATGCAATCCGTTCTGCGATATTGTCTTTGTCTACACGATCACGTGGAACACGGCAGACACCATGGCGCACGGTGACATCCAGTCGGCCAAAACCGCACACAGCGCCGTCGCTTACTATTACGGTTTGCCGCAGGTGGACATCGGCGAGGTGCTGTTCACGCACATCGCGCGGCATCTGCACGAGGGCGAAACCCCCGCATGGATGACCTACACCACCGATGCCGTCCATCCCAACGACACAGGCTATCAGATTTATACCGATACCGTATGCAATCACCTCAAGGCTTGGTTTGAACAGGCCGGAACGCCATCATCCGCGACACCGCACCGTCAGCCGCAGCTCTTGTTTGCACCGGAAGTTTCGCACATCGGCGCGCATATGGACGATGCCTGCATGACCGCGGACACCGATGATACGTGGATACGCAAAAATCAATCGCTGTGCGGCAGATATCCGCGGTATCTGGAATGCACGGAACCCGGCGGTACGCTGACGTTTGCTTTTGAGGGAACCCGGATTGACCTGTACTTTATGATGGCGCGTGATTCCGGCGACATCATCTTCTCCGTCGACGGCGGCGAGGAACACACCGTCTCCTCGTGGGACAGCTACTGTAAAAGTTTCAACCGTGCAGGACTCGGAACGCTGATTTCCGGTCTCCCGGCAGGTTCTCACACACTCACACTGCGTGTCTCCGATCACAAAAACGACGAATCGGAGGGATATGCTGTCCGTATCGGTGCGTTCCTTGTGCTTTAATATCACATTCAGAAAGGATTTTGACTGTCATGTTTACTTATGAAAAGCTGCACCGTTTCCCGTTGGGTGCTTTGCGTGCCGAGGGATTTTTATACGAGCAGATGCGCCGCTGCAAGGAAGGCTTCGGCGGACATCTGGACGAACTCGAACCCGGCATGATCGCCGATCCGTTCATCAACAAATCCTACGTTCCGATGTGGGGTGACGGCGACCAGTCCGGCTGGGGTGCGGAAATCTCCGGAAACTACTGGACGGGTCTGATCCAGATGGCATTCACGATGCAGGATGAGGCGCTGATTGCCAAGGTTACGAACTGGGTTGACACCATGGTTGCCAAACAGCGCGAGGACGGCTATCTCGGTACGTATTACGAGCCGGATGCGCAGATTTATGAGGACTATAACGCATGGGGAACTGCCGGTGCGATGCGCGGTCTGCTTGCTTTCTATGAAGCAACCGAGCGTGAGGATATTTTTGACGCGGTCTATCGCTGTATGCTGTGGTTTGCCTCGACATGGACAGGAGATCACAAAACCTCCTATGTCGGTGGTCTGATTATGGAGCCGGTGCTGTTCTGCTATGCAAAAACACACGACCGCCGCCTGCTCGACTTTGCGTATGACTATTCCGAATTTCTTGTCAACCATGACATTTTCACCTCATCCTACAAGTCGTTTTTAGAAGCGGAGCTGGAATACACCTCCAACCACTCTGCGGCATACGGCGTCATGACCAGACTTCCAGCGCTCCTTTATGCAGCCGACGGTGAGCAGAAATACCTCGATGCCTCCCGCCGCATTCTTGCAAACATCAAGGCAAAGGCAACCAATCTCAACGGCGGCGTTGTCTCCAATCAGGAATTTCTCGGTCCGCCCTCCGCACTGTCCGAGACGGAATACTGTACGTTTACCTTCTTCAACGCGACCTTCTCCTACATGAGCTTCATCACAGGTGAGGCAAAATACGGTGACGACATGGAGCAGGCATTCTACAACGGCGTTCAGGGTGCGCGCAAAAAGGACGAACGTGCGATGGCTTATATGTCCGCACCGAACCAGATCATGGCAACCGATCAATCTTCGTTTACCAATATGTATTTTCAGGTCTACGCGCCGTGCCATCCGGTTTCCTGCTGTCCTGTCAATGCAGTCACCGTTCTGCCGGAATTTGTCCGCGGCATGATGCTGTATGACGACGAAGGCGGACTTTACTGTACGGCATACGGTCCCGTTTCCCTTGTCACCGATACCCTCTCGGTTACAGAAACGACAATGTATCCGTTCCGCGATACCGTCACACTGACCGTTGACAAAACCCAAAATAAGAACCCCTTCCCCATTGCACTGCGGATTCCCGACTGGTGTCAGAACTACGAAATCACAGTTAACGGAGATGTGATTTCCGCAAAAAAAGACACCGACGGTTATGCAAAAATCCTGCGTACCTGGCAGGCAGGCGACACGGTCGTGATCCGCTTCACAATGGAAACCCGCGTTGTCCGCGTTGATGATTCTGCCATGTCCTCCAAATATCCGATTGCCATCCTGCGCGGTCCGCTACTGTATGCACTGCACCCGGAGGAGGCATGGTGTCCGTATCCCGGAACGCCCTGCACGCCGCTTCCCGAGGGCTGGAGCTGGTTCCGCGTCGTGACAAAGCACGGAGAGGCGGACTGTCCCGACCATCACGACCGCACCGGTATGCGCCGCTGGTACACAACCTACAACGTCGCACTGGACGAGACCATCACCCCGGACGACATCACAGTCGAGGAGGTCGATATTCCCGCCGACGCCTATCCGTGGGAATGTGCCCCCATCCGCCTGCACCTGACGGGCTACCGCGCTCCGTATGCCTACCCGCCGTATCCCGCACGCTCGATTGAACCGTACGGCGACACACTGACCGTCGCCGAGCAGATTCCGCTGGCACTGGAGCCCTACGGATGCACGAATCTGCGCATTTCCTATTTCCCGCGTGCGAAGCTGTAAATTTATCCAAAAACATCCGCCGATCGGAAGATGTCCTCCGACCGGCGGTTCTTTATGCTGTTTTATACTTTCACATGCAGACCGTCCTCAGCGACCTCTGCACCGCAGTAGACATCCGATTCGATGTAGTCAACACCACGTGCCAAGCAGTATTCCATGGCTTCAACGGAATTTGCTGTCCACAGTCCGACCTTCAGGCCGCGTTCGTGGAACTGACGGATGGTATCGTCATCGATGCCGTCATAGTCCATATCGATGTCAAAGCCAAGCTCCAGACACCGGTCGACGTTTTCGTCGTGCTGTCTGCATGTATACATGATACCAAGCTCCGGATACATCGCATGGGAACGGACAAGATTGTCAAAATCAAACGACTGCAGGCTGCACATCGAAAGGTCGTAGACCTCCCTCGCCATCTCAAACGCCGCACGGATACGGTCATCCGGAAAATGTCCCTTGAACTCGATGAAGGCGATCATATTGCCCTCACGGCAGATTTCCAGATAACGGCGGAAGGTACACAGATATTGTTTTGTATCGGTATGATTGTTCGCCAGCGGCTTTTCTGTCAGCTCGTCATACGTGTGTTCTGCAATGAGCATCTCCGAGCCGTCGAAATACCGCACCTCGCGGTTATGATTGACGACCAAAACGCCGTCAGCAGTAAAATGGACATCGGTTTCAATGCCGCCCGAGCCGTGTGCAATGGCGCCGAGGAACGCTTCCTCTGTGTTCGGATGAAACTTTGAGGAATATCCGCGATGCGCAATAAAACAAACGTTATGTTTCACACTAATTCTCCTTATTCTTCGTCTCTGTAGTAGAATTCCACAATTTCGTCGAGCTTCTTCTGTGCTGCCTTTTCAATGCTCTTGAATGCGGAAGCGATGTTGGACGTTCCCTCACGAACCTGATTGACAAACAGATGGCCTGCACCGTTGAGCGCTGTCGAGTGAATGTAGCCGAAGTCAATCTTGACCGTATCGCGGATGAGATCGATCATGCGCGCGGATTCCTCATCACGGGAGGACTTCGTCTTCAGAACAACATCATAGTATGCCGGAACGACAGTCTTGTAGGACTCCGCAGCCATCGCCTCGGTGATGATGCCGACGAATTCCGGATCGTCGATTGTCTGTGGAACGAGGAATACCGTTGCACCGTCCTGTACCGTCGAGCCATAGGTTTCCTGCGTTTCGTCCCACTTCGGATACGGAATCAGACCGAAGTCGGTATTCATCTCACGCAGATCGGAAACAGTTTCCATGCGGAGGGCTAAGAACAACGCACGGTCCTCGATGAACATGTTGTTTGCATCGGCATCCATATTTCCTTCTGCCATGAAGCCGGAGTGGTTCTTGTAGAACGCACCGACACGCTCCAGCACCTCCACCGTTTTGTCGGTCGCAACGGTAAACTTCGGGATACCCTTTTCATCCTTGACAACGATGGAAAGCCCGAACGCTTCCTTCATCGCATCAATACCGGTCGAGAAGTTGCTCGCCCAGCCGTACATATCGGACTTATCCCAGACAGAGTCGCCGTTGAGGTCCTTGGAAACATCCTTGGAAACGGTTTCCAGATATTCCATCGTCCAGCGGCCTTCATCGACAACGGTATACATGTCCTCAAGGTCATGTGCGGCAGCGACTGCCTTATTGAAGCCAACACCGTTCATCATTTCCCAGAAGGACAGTGCCAGGTCACCGGTAATCATGTAAATGCGGTCATTGATCGTGAACGCATCCGTCATCAAAGCAGACCACCACGGTTTTTTCAGATTGACATTGGGAATGTCATACCAGTTGATATAAAGTCCCTGCGTAATTGTAGGAGTAATATCGCACATATAGCCGCAGACCAGCTCATATGCGTTGTCGCCTGCCAGAACGGAATTGGAAATCGCCTTGTTGAACACACCTTCGTTCCATACCGCAGAAACTGCCGTCGTTTCGTAGTCCACGCCGTAGCGTTCGGAAATTTTCAGATTGCGGTTGAAGATTGCGTCGTTCATCGTATCGCCATCCGCTTCTTCAATGTCAAATTCATATTCGTAGCCCTCGCGCAGCAGCATACGGAAGGTCTTGCCGGAGTAGTCTTTTTCTGGCAGATCATCGGAGATAAGCTGACGGGGATCCAGCGGCTCGGTTTCAACGGGTGCTTCGGTTCCGGTATCCGCCGTATCGTCAGCGGTCTGACCGCCGTCGGAACCGCCGCAGGATGCAGTGAGAACCGATGCACTGAGCATTGCGGCAAGCAAAAACAGTGTTGTGTTTTTTTTCATGAAAACCAACCATCCTTTCCATAGTAAAATCCGTGAGGTCAGTATTATTTTAACACATTTCACATCCGCTGTCAATAGCCGCGGCAGCAGTTCTGATATATCGATAACCTCGTTACTCCGCACCGGCGAGATCGGAAATGCTCACACCCATCATCTCCGTCAGATACCGTTTTGCATCCTCCGGCAATGCCGACAGCAGATGCGCCCGGTCTTCTGCGTCAAGCGCACCGGTATCCGCGCTCAGCAAATCACAGATGTCCTCCAACCCCTGTACCCGCGACAGAATCAGCTTCGTTTTCTGTGTGCACTCTGTACAGCTGCGCAGATCATAATCAAGACAACGAAAGGCCCCTGCATCCATCCGCCCACCATGATAGGAAACAGCGCTTCCCTCTCCGAGTGCCGCACGGAAGGCAAGATCTTCATACAGCGCAGAAGATGCGCCGCGATGCTTCTGCCGGTATGCGGCATCGGTACACGGAAAGACAAGCATCGGAAGATGCCGCCGCAGGCATCCGACCGCACTTTGATAAAACTTGTCCGCGGAACGCAGAACATATGACGCCGTTGTCCGCTCAAGCATCAGCAGGTCGGCAATCTGTATTGATGCTGCTGCAAGCCGTTCCCGGGTAAATTTGCCGTCATCAAACATCTTTTGAAGTGCGGCAATCGCATCTCCGCCAAGACCGTATTTCCACGCAGAAAACGGACGCGCGAGCAATACCATGCCGAGCGCATTGGCGTACATCGGTGCAAACAGATTGGTCGGCGATATCCGATACAGGGCATCTGCCGCCGAAAGAACCGCATCCTGTGTGTCTGCACGAAATTTGGACAGAAAACGCGCCTCGTCCGACAGCCCCTGTAAATACCGTGCCAGAAAGGATACCCCGCGCACCGTTTGGGGCATAGGCATGTCGAGATACAACGGATAATCTGCGGTAATCGGTACGCTGTCCGCAAGACCGTCCGGATGGTACGCGCGAAAAAAGCCGGCAATCCCGGAAATTGCTGTTGTTTTCATGACACTGTCCGGCAATGACTCAAACAATGGAAGTTGTTTGCGGTACAATAGCTCTGCCGCACGCAGACGCCGCCGTATCAAGTGCAATCCTTCATCAAACAGCTCTGCCGGCGAAACCGATTGCAGCCGTTCTGCGGCACTATCCGCATCCACTTCTGCCAAAAGCCGCATGTCAAGCGTATACAGCACCGCCGACAGCAGTGCCTGCGCCGTTTCCGCCGGCACCGAACAGCTTTCTCCGTTTGTCATGACCTCCAGCCGAGCCGCCAGTAAATCAAACAGCCTGCCGCGAATCACCATAGCTGTTTCTTCGTCATAAACGCCCGCACGGATCGCCTCTGTCAGGAGCGTTTCGGTATACCGATTGCAATCCAGAGAAAGCGTATCCATGCGGGATGGTTTTTGCAATGTTTTGTTCAATTTCAGACCTGCCTTCCGTTTTCGTCCTCCCAGACCTCGGGGACGGTGTCGTATACACGGCCGTCCGCTTCCTGATCCTCGACTTTGTGCTGCCGCCGGATCCGCTCCCGTGTTTTCTCGACTGCCGTAAACGCTGTTGCAGCACGGTCGGAGAATGCCGCATCCGATGCTGTCGCATAACCTTGTTCTTCCATTCCGGTCAGCAGACGAGGAAATGCTTCCGTTTCCAGAATCTCCAGAGAACCGGCGCACGCTCCATCAAATGCCCCGCGCATAAAGGTCAGAAGCTCACGGTCATTGTACGCATCCCGCAATTCGTTTTTGAAGGTATCAAACAGCACCAGCAGTGATGCAATCGTATCAGCATAGGTTTCCTGTGACAGATACGGTGAATCGGCAAATGCCAGCACCAGCTTTGCAGCTATACCGTCACCGAACTCCACCCGTCCGCTGTCACGCAGGCTTTCCGCCCGTGTCTGAAGCAGCTGTTGTACCTGAGCTTCGGTCAGCAGCAGTCCGTATTCCTGTGTCACTGCATTTGCGGCAAGCAGCGCCTGTGCCTGCCGCTGTACTGTGAGTCCTGCGGAAAAACCGCTGTCCTGTAAACGCAATACGAAATTCATTCCGATTTCATCTCCTCCCGCAATATACGCAGCACTGATTTCTGTTCCGGTGTCAGCTTTCTGCTTTCCAGAGCCTTCTGAACAGCTTTTTTTCTCGTCCAAACCGGCAGCGCTTCCGACGCAAGAAACGGATAGGCATCCTCCCAGTGGCCCGCCAGCGCTTCCGCCATCAGCCATGCTGCTGCCATTTTCACATAATACCCCTCATGCGTGACAGCGGATACCAAATACAAAACGTCCCGGGAATATCGCTCATCGAGGAAATGGCGCATCAGCGTGACAAGTCCGTACCGTACCGTGAACTCGTGCGCTGATTCAAGCCAAACCTTCACCGTTTTATAGAGATGTTCCGGCTGTGTTCCGAGAACCGGCGGCGCCATCAGATCACATGTTGCCCAGTTGTCGATATATGGCAGAAAGCGCTGAAGCTCTGCCATACAGCTCCCGTAATCATCGATCCCCTCAATCAAAAATGCGTGCAGATTGTCCTCATCATAAGTGCTGTGCGGAAGGACAGCACCGGACAGATACGGCATTGTCTGTCCCGCCCGTGTCATCTGCCGTGCCAGTCGCCGCAATGCCGGAACACGGACACCGATAACTCTGTTCAGCGGAACCGTCGGAAGCAATGCTGACTGAAAGACACGGTATTCCGGATCGCTCAAACGATACAATTGTTCTTTTAAGTCCTCACACAAATCGGACATTTTTGCATTCCTCCGTCAAAAAACGCGTGTTTTTACCTTTTTCCCATTTGGTATCATGATTATATCACGAAAAGTTGTGTTCTGTCAATCGGTAATCGGAAAATTTTGTTCGGTTTATTTTTACCAAACCCCTTGACAAATTGCGATATTTGTGGTATAATAAATACAGTAAAGAAAAAGAGCTTCTGCATATTGACAAGCAGAAGTTCTTTGTTTTCGTTTCGTCTTTTTTCGTATTCTGAATTTATTCTGTACTGCATTCACGAATTGCTCTTGACGAAACCGTTATTTTGTGGTATACTTTATTTATCATTTTGATTTGTCTCTGTACCTCAGTTGGATAGAGGAGCTGCCGCCTAAGCAATAGGTCGTTCATCCCCAAATCGCGCATATTCTCCGCATATTGATCCAAATCATGAATAAGTCCCCGTACCTCAGTAGGATAGAGGGTCAGCCTCCTAAGCGTTAAGCCATTCAAGTCCAAATCGCGCATATACAGCGCATTTTTATACATAAATTGCATATGTCTCCGTACCTCAGCTGGACAGAGGATCTGCCTCCTAAGCAGACTGCCGGCGGTTCGAACCCGCCCGGGGACGCCAAATCGTGCCGAAATCGCAAGATTTTGGCACCTTTTTTATGTTTTGAAGACAATCCTATGTATTGTATCATTTGGACGGATACTGTCTTGCTCTGAATAAAAAAAGTATAATTTGCCGGACAATATGCAATATTGTCCTTTGGACTCGAACAGTTTTTGGCGTTTTGCTAATGATTTCGATTCTTTTGCTAATAGATGATTAGCTGGTGACTTTTGATCCGTTTGCTATCAAGGCCGCGAGCGTGTTGGCAAGTTCGGGGTTCTTCTGAATCTGATCAATCATAGATAGCAGACTCAAATTTTTGCGCGTTTATCTTACGGTCTTCCTCGAGGATATTGTATATGGATTGATTATTTCAGAGGTTTGAAAGAAATCCCCGATGCTCTGCTTATAAAAGCACCCCCGTATTGGTACCATAAAAGACATCGTCTCTGTCTGCCATATATGCACAGAAGCGCTCGATGATATCCCAGTTATCATCCCCGGCGAACTCGTAGGAATGACCCCAGACATAAAAGAGCATCGGCTCCTTGGGTTCTGCCTCAACAAACTGTTTTGCCAATGCCATCAGCTGCGCATCCTTGTGATGACAGGTGGGATGGAAGCGCAGAAGGTCACGCTGCGGGGCAAAGCTGTGTGGTGCGTGTTGTGCGCGCATAGCGGATACCCTGTTCCCGCAGTACCTCTACTACCATATCACTGTAGCTGCCGTAGAGGTACGCCATACCGATCGGTGTATAACCGAAGACCTCCGTCAGACGGGCAATGTCCTGTGCAATCTCATTTGTACATTCTTTGTGTGAAAGGTTTTCCAGATGCGGATGGGTATAGCTGTGCACCGCAATCTCATGGTTTTTGTAAGATTCCAGTATTTCCTCAATCGGAAGTCGGTTGATCAGCGCATCGGGATTCTTCCACGGTGTTTTCGGATTGAGCTTCCACGGTGCTCCCTGTGTCTCGGCTCCAAGCTCAACATCATGCCGGTCGGCAAGATCACGGCGGATCAGCTCGCCGCAGGACTGCGCCAGCGTGATCCGATCACCAAGTGCCGTCCCGGTAACGCGGAAAAGTGCATCACAGAATGTCCGCTGACCTGATAGATTCACGGCGAAAAATGGGGGCTGCTGCGAGTTTTTCACTTGCGGCAGCCCCCTGCATCATGAATGTGATGCGATCATGTATTTCTGTACAGCGTCGGCAAATATAGCTGCATTTTATGCTTTTTCTCCAATTCAATAATGTGCCCCCGTTGAAAACAGCAAAAGATGTGCTAAATATCCAAAATGCACAAACACAATGGCTGAAAATAGTATAAATGAAAGAAATATTAGGTAATCACTTGACAGAAATTCACATATCTTATATAATATAGCTGTGTTCTTTTACGGTATTCCATCCTAAGAAAACAAAAAGTAACCAATACCTGAAAACACAAAAAGCAAGTTTGAAAATACATTTTCAAACTGTGATTTGGTGTGAACACCAAACAAGTCCCAGAATTCCCGAATTTCGGGACGAAATCCAAGAAAGGAAACTTTTGCTACGCGAGAGTCACGGTCATAAATATGATCAACGTACAGAATTTTGGCGCTGTCGGAGACGGAAAACACAATGACTATGCGGCAATCCAACAGGCGTTGGATGCGGGAGAACGGGATATTCTGATCCCCGCCGGTACCTATGTGGTAGATGCGCCTTTGCAGGTGCCGTCTGCAAGACACATTCATGCTGATGCCAATGCACGGATTGTTTTTATTGCATCCAAGCCTATGACAATGAAGGATTTCCTCATTACCAATGCGGATGTAGAGGACGGAAACGAAGATATTACCATTGAAGGCGGTATCTGGGACGGCGGTTTCGGTCATCCGTTCAACCGGAAAAGTCAGGATATTTATGAAATCAAGTCCACCAGCGGCGCCTGCATGAATTTTGTCACCGTGAAGCACCTGCGGCTTCTGCATCTGACGGTTGCCAATCCCATCGCATATTACATCCGTACCGGCAGAATCAGTGAATTTGAATTCCGTGATATTACACTGACCTCCACACTGAAAAACAGCAATCAGGACGGTATTCATTTCAGCGGTTACTGCCGCAACGGTCTGGTGGAAGACATCCGTGCCGTTCCCCGGGGGCAGACCAATGATGATCTGCTTGCATTTAACGCAGACGACGGAATTCAGCGGCAGGAAAACCGCGGTCTGACCAGCGGTCCGATTGAAAATATTGTATGCCGCAACATTTACGCAGAGAACTGCCATTCTGCAATCCGGATGTCGTCGATTACGTCTGCAATCCGCAATATCCGGATTGACAACATCTATTGCGGATGCCGTGTATACGCGTTGAACATGGATGCTCTGCGCTACTGCCGCGTACCGTTGTTCCGGGAGGACGCTGCACCAAACGGTGTCGGCAATGTATCCGATGTTGTGATCAGCAATATGACAGCCTTCTATACGGAGGACGGCGGACGAAGCGAATCTCTGATTGTTCTGGAACAGCACTGCGACAATTTTGAGCTGGTCAATTTCTCAAGACCGCTTGCATTGGATGCACACCCGGAATTACCGCTGCTGAAAGCCAGATATCTCACACACCAGACCATTGAAGCTGACGGAAAGGTCATC
>SVRM01000148.1 GCA_015064785.1 Oscillospiraceae bacterium | reverse complement strand
GACGGTCAGGCAATGATCATCGTCGAGCAGGGCAAGATCGTGGAATTCTGCGCAGAGCCCGGTGAATTTACATGGGATGCATCGACCGAACCGTCGATTTTCGCAGGCAGCCTCGGCGACAGCATCAAGGATACCTTCCGTGCCATCGGCAAGCGTTTCACGTTCGGCGGCGACACCGGCAAGGATCAGCGCGTCTATTACTTCAACACCAAGGAAATTTCCGGCAACAAGTACGGAACCGCAAATCCCGTTCCGTTCCGCGTTGTCGTCAATGAAGAGCTTGGCTTCAAGCTGTCGGTTGACATCCGCTGCAACGGCGAATATTCCTACAAGATCGTCGATCCGATGCTGTTCTACACCAACGTCTGCGGCAATTCCGCACAGAGCTTTGACCGCTCCGAAATCGACTCGATTCTGAAATCCGAACTGCTCAACGCACTGCAGCCGGCACTGGCAAAGCTGTCTGCCGCAGGTGTTCAGTACTACGAAATTCCCGCACACACCTTTGACATCCGCGACGCACTCAACGAAGTGCTTGACCGCGAATGGGGTGAAAAGCGCGGTCTGGAGGTCTTCTCCTTCAACGTCAACTCCCTGACCATTCCGGATGAGCAGAAGAAGAAGATCACCGAGTGGGAAGAAAATGCAATGACAATGAACCCGATGGTTGCAGGCTCCCGTCTGGTCGGTGCACAGGCTGACGCAATGCGTACCGCTGCCGCAAACGAAGGCGGCGCAATGCAGGGCTTCATGGGTATGGGTATGGCGATGAACGCCGGCGGCATGAACGCGCAGAACCTGTTTGCAATGGGCCAGCAGCAACAGCAGCAGGCTCCCGCACAGGCAGCACCCGCTGCAGCTCCGGCTGCGGCTGACGGCTGGAAGTGCTCCTGCGGCGCAACCGCGACCGGCAAGTTCTGCCCCGAATGCGGCGCAAAGAAGCCCGAGGAAAAGCCGGCAAATGCATGGACGTGCAAGTGCGGCGCAACTGCAACCGGTAAGTTCTGTCCCGAATGCGGTTCTCCCAAGCCTGCAGAGGAGGGCTGGACCTGCTCCTGCGGTGCTGTCAACAAGGGCAAGTTCTGCCCCGAGTGCGGTGCGAAGAAGCCGGCAGGCGTCCCGCAGTACAAGTGCGACAAGTGCGGATGGGAACCCGAAAAGGGTGTCAAGCCGCCCAAGTTCTGCCCCGAATGCGGCGACCCGTTTGACGACGGCGATATTCAGTAAGCAATCATGCATTTGAGGAGACAAATCTTGGCAGGTATTTTAAGTGGACTCCTCAGTCTGTTCGGGCTTGGCAGATGTGACGGGAACAAAGAAAAGGACCATCTTCTGGACGGTTCCGATATGTATTATGTTCCCCCAAAACCGTTCGTTGAGCAAGTCGGCGAGGAGGAGTTCCGGAATCAGCAGGACACGCTGAACGCCGGAGAATGGCTCTGTACGGAATGCGGCAGTGTGAACAGCAGCAAGTTCTGTTCCGAATGCGGCGCAAAGAAGCCGACCGGCGTTTCGCAGTACCAATGCGGCAAGTGTGGATGGAAGAACGAGATGGGTGCCAAAGTCCCCAAATTCTGTCCTGAATGCGGTGATCCGTTGGATGACGGTGATTCTGCATAATATAAAAGGAAAAAACAAAAAGAGGTAAAACATCGTGAAAAAGAGAATTCTTTCCCTGTTTATGGCAGTTCTCATGTGCATGTCGATGTTCTCCTTTACCGCCAGCGCGGCGGCAGAGGAGGTCACCGTATCATCGTGGAACGACCTGATTTCCGCGCTGACAAAGTCGGGCACTGTCAACATCACGCTGAACAAAGACATCAGCTACAAGTATGACATGAGTAAGAAAACCACAGGTCATACCACGACCAAGATCGCGGGCACCAAGACCCTCGATCTGAACGGTCACAAGATCACCTGTATGGACGAAAGCAATGCAGTCGACAACGGATACAAATTTAGTTTCAAAGTCGGTGCGCACAAGGGTACACAGTGCGTTACCGGTAAGGGCAACGCAAAGACCCTGTTCGATATTCCCACCGGTGCGTCTCTGACCATCAATGACAGCACCAATAAGGGCGGTATCTACTACCAGGGCAAGATCATTGATCTGGTATTCAATTATTATCTGGAACAGCATTTCTGCGGCTACACCATGCGTGACCTGTTCCGCGTTTCCGGTACGCTGACCATCAATGGAGGCAAGTTTGAGGCAGGCAACCAGGAAGAGCTGACTGTTGCAAACGGTGTTCTCCTTGACAATTATACCGAGAAGCTCTGGGGCGTTCATATCAACAATCACGGCGAAGAGCAGGTCTTCGGTACGGTTGCAACCGTGCTGTCCGGCGGTAAGGTCATCATCAACGGCGGTACACTGAAGGGACGCGGCATTACCGCAACCCTGCAGCCTGATGTCCCGCGTACCGGCGGTATTCTGGAATCGGGAGAAGCATTTAAGAATGCAATCTCGGATGCAGCAAAGACCTTCGGTGAAGACGTCATCGACCAGGCAAAGGACTGGATCGGTCTCGGCAGTGATGATTCCGACACAAGCTCTGTTACAAAGGTCGACAAGGACGATACCGAAACCCTCAAGATCGTCGAACGTGACGCTGTTATCGATCTGCAGGGCGGTTCTGTTGAGATCAACGGCGGTAAGCTGATCGCATTCGGCGGCGCAAACATGTTCAAGGGTGCGACGGACAGCAATGTCAAGATCACACAGGGTATTTTTGAAACGGATACCACACAGTATCTCCGCGTCATCGACGACCAGTACAACGAAGGTAAGTTCTACGGCACCTTCATCAACGGTAAGAGAGGCGATATCGGTATCACCTCCGGTATGCTGAAGAATATCCAGGACACCTATGTCACGGTCAGCGAATATGCAGAGGGTTCCGGTAATACCATTGTCCCGAACACCACAGTCTATCAGAAAGAAGCCGACATCAGGGCACTTGATCTGAAGAATACCAGTGCGCAGGTCGTTATCGGCGCAAAGGGTATTACCGATGCAATGAGAGAGGTCAAGCTCGTCGGTCTGAATCCCGCAAAGTATGACGAAGCAGCCGAAACCGGTTATTACATGGCAGTTTACGGACAGGAAACAGAGTTTACCTTTGATACGCTCGCGCTGAACGATGAGCAGAAGGAAACCGGCTGCTATATCACAAAATCGTACCGCATTCTTGGCCAGCAGGAGAGCAATATTTCTGTCGATGTCAAGAAGTCCATGATTAAGGATGAAGGTCCTGTCAAGTTCTCCTATGACTTCCCGTATACAGGATGGTATCGCATCTCTGTTTCCGCAACGGTTTGGGATAATGCCGACGCACAGATCGGTTCCGACAGCTATATTTATTATGTTTATGCGGAACCAACGCCCGAAAAGCTCGAGGTCACCACAAATCCCACAAAGACAACCTATAAAGTCGGCGAAAAGATCGATACAACCGGTCTTGTACTGACCGCATATTTCAATGACGGCACATCCCGGGATGTTACCCAGTGGTCGACGCTGGAAAACGAGGAAGGCGTCAGTGCCAATCAGACATACTATGTCATGAAGTATACCGGTTCCTTCGCAACCATCTCCATCAAGATTCCGATCACTGTTGATGTCGAGCCCGACCCGACGGAAGCGGAAGCACCGGCAATCACGGTCGAAAACAAGTTTGAAGACGTCAATACCACGACCGGCTCCTGGTATTACAACGATGTCCTGCTGGCAGTACAGCTCGGACTTGTCAACGGTAAGTCCACAACAGAATATAAGCCGGGTGACAATATCACCTACAGTGAAGTTGTCAAGCTGGCGGCTGTTATGCACCAGCTGTATACCGACGGCAAGGTCACGCTCGCACCCAGCTCCGGCGCAGGTGTTCAGTGGTATCAGAGCTATGTCGATTACTGTAAGACAAACGGTATCATCACAAAGGAATACAATTATACCGAAAATGCAACCCGCGCAGGATACATGGTGATCTTCGCAAAGGCTCTGCCCGATGAAGCACTCCCCGCAATCAACTATATCCCCGACTACGCAATCCCCGATGTTCCCATGCTGGAGGATTACACGGCACCGATCTACAAGCTGTACCGCGCAGGTATCCTGCAGGGTACGGGTGACGATCATCGATGCAACCCGAACAACGCGATCACCAGAGCGGAGGTTGCATGTATCCTCACCAGAATGATGTATCAGCCGAACAGAATCAAGTTCAACATGGCAGAACCGCTGGTTGTCACGCCCAAATCGACAACAGTTGAAGCTTGGGGCGGAAAAATGGCAGCAGTGGGTGTTGAGGTTGAGGGCGGTGTTCCGCCGTACTCCTATCAGTGGCAGGTCAGAACGCTCGTCGGAAGAAGATATGCCTTCCGGAATCTGACTGACAGCACCAGACGTATCATGGGCTCCAAGCAAGCAACCCTCGGTATTATGGGAGAATCCGGAACTTCTGCAGTTTTTGTTTGTAAGGTTACCGATGCTTTGGGTACCGTCGTTACATCGAAGCAGATTGGCGTTTCCTATAAGTAAAACATAATACAGTCTAACCCCGGTGTATTCGTACTGCCGTGCGCTTCGGCGTACGGCAGTCATTCTTTAACCAGTATCAGGAGGTTTAACATGGGATTTTTTAAGAAATTATTTGAAAAGAAAGACTGCGAGATCTGCGGCGGCGAAATCGGTCTGCTCGGCAACAGAAAGCTCGTGGACGGTGATATGTGCAAGGCATGTGCCGCAAAGCTGTCTCCGTGGTTTGAAGACCGCAAGGAGTCAACCGTTGCGCAGATCAAAGAGCAGCTTGCCTACCGCGAAGCAAACGCGGCAGAACTGAAAGACAGCTTCCGTCCGACAAAGACGCTCGGCGAATATTACAAAATGTACATCATGGAGGAAAACGGCTGCCCGAGCAAGTTCGTTGTATCGCGTGACGCGGACTATGTCGAGGACAACGCGGATATCATCCGCTTTATCGATGTCAAATCCTGCAAGGTGGATATCGAGGATTATAAAAGAGAGATCAAGCGGAAGAACGAAGAGGGCGAGGAGGTCAGCTACAACCCGCCGCGCTACGAGTTCCATTATGATTTCTACATCGAGCTGACCGTTGACAACCCGTATTTCGACGATATCCGCTTTAAGGTCAATGACGATACCGTCACACTGATCTCAGAGCTACAGTCGAGAAGCGGCGGCGGTGTCAGACAGTTCCTTATGCAAAGCGGTGAATTTGATCCTTCCTACAATCCGGAATACCGTCAGTATCTGATGATGTGCGAGGAGATTTCGGAAACCATTCAGCGCGGTCAGCGCGGTGCCATCGAACAGCCCCGTGAGATCGTCGATCCGCTTGCCGAAGAACGCCGCAAGATGGAATTCTGGGATGCCGTGCTTCATGAAGAAGACCTGCAGAAGAAGATCGCGCTGCTTGAGGAAGAATACGCGCGCATCAAGGATGACCCGTCGGACGAGGCGCATCTCAAGCGTGTCACGGAAACCTTGAAGGCGTACCGCTATTCCGCCGATCCTGCGGCAATGGCAGCGGCGATGACGGCACAGATGGAGCAGAAGAAGCAGCAGCTCACGGATGAGGCGAAAGCGAGTGCAAGTGCTCCCGCATCATCCGGCGCAAAAATCTGTCCTGCGTGCAACGCTGAGGTCACAGGCAAGTTCTGCGACTACTGCGGAACAAAGGTGGAATGATCTGACCCTGAGATCCGACAATCCTACGATAAGGAGTGAATACATTGGCACAATTACAGGAATATAAGTGTCCGTGCTGCGGCGGTGCGATTGCGTTTGATTCTTCGGTTCAGAAGATGAAATGTCCGTACTGCGACACGGAATTTGAAATGGAAACGCTTGCATCCTATGACGAAGCCCTGAACACCGAGCAGGCTGACCGGATGGAATGGGAAACACAGGCGGGCTCAGAATGGGCTGAGGGTGAAACCGACGGACTGCGTGTCTACGTCTGCAAATCCTGCGGCGGTGAGATCGTCGGCGATGAAACAACGGCGGCAACTG